>CAYQGF010000239.1:4348-6191 GCA_964416885.1 uncultured Iamiaceae bacterium | reverse complement strand
GTGCGCACGGCCTGGAGGATCCAGCCGATCTGGCGCTCGATCATGAAGATGATCGAGTTGTGCCCCAGGTTGGTGTTCGGCCCGTACAGCAGGAACAGGTTGGGGAAGCCGCTGACCGTGATGCCCAGGTGGGCCTCGGCCCCGTCGGCCCACACGTCGCCCAGGACCTTTCCCCCGGCGCCGGTGACGGTGATCGGGGCCAGGAAGTCGGTGGAGGTGAAGCCGGTGCCGAAGATGAGGGTGTCGGCCGGGTAGCGCTGGCCGCCGGCGACGACGGCATCGGGCTCGATGCGCTCGACCGGCCCCGTCACGACGTCGACGTCGGGGCGCATGATCGTCGGGTACCAGTCGTTGGAGATCAGGATCCGCCGACAGCCGAGCGGGTAGTCGGGGACCACGGCGTCGGCCGGCAGGTCGTCGGACACCATCGGAGCCAGCCCGTCGGCGAACTTCTTCCGGCCCAGCGCCCCCAGACGCGACCCCTGCTTGAAGATGACGAAGCGGCTCTCGAACCGGGCCCAGATCGACGCCCGGTAGGCCAGCCGCAGCGCGTCGAACCGTCGGAGCAGCCCGCGGGTGCGCTCGCTGATCGGCGCGTCGGGCTTGGGGCCGACGTAGTTGACGCTGCGCTGGAACAGCGTCATGTGCCCGACCTCCTCGGCGATGGCGGGCACGAACTGGATGGCGCTGGCCCCGATGCCGATGACGGCCACGTCGCGGCCGGTGAGGTCGAGGTCGTGGCGCCAGCGGGCCGAGTGGAACGTCGTCCCGGCGAAGGAGTCGAGCCCCTCGATGTCGGGCACGTAGGGCCGGTTGAGCTGGCCGGTGGCGGCGACGAGGACGTCGGCGGTGAAGGTCGAGCCGTCGCCCAGGGTGAGCGTCCAGGTCCCGGCCTCGTCGTCGAAGGTGGCCGCGGTGACCTCGGTGGAGAAGCGGATGCGCCGGCGGACGTCGAAGCGGTCGGCGGTGCGCTCCAGGTGGGCCAGGATCTCCTCCTGCGTGGGGAAGCGGCGGCTCCAGTCCGGGTTGGGGGCGAACGACAGCGAGTAGAGGTGGGAGGGGACGTCGCAGGCCGCGCCCGGGTAGGTGTTGTCCCGCCAGGTGCCACCGAGCGAGTCGGCCTTCTCGAACAGCGTCACGTCGTCGACGCCCATCTGCATCAGGCGGATCGCCATGCCGATGCCACCGAAGCCGGTCCCGATGATCGCCACCCGGGGCGGAGCAGCATCGGGCGGCAGCGGCACCGGCCGGTTGGTGACCGCGGCCTTGGCCCGGGTCGCGGCCTTGGTGGCGACGTCGCGGGCGGTGTCGACGAGGGGGGACGCCATGGTGGAGACAGTACGGCAGACCTTGACCGAACGGTCAAGGGTCGAAGGTCCCTCGCCCCGACGGGCTGCGAGCGGAGCCCGCGACGACACCGGACCGACGAGACCGGACGCGCGACGCTGGCCGACGATGGCACCGCCCTCGCCGCTCCCGCTGTTCGTCTACGGCACGCTGATGCCGGGCCACCTCCGCTGGACCGTGCTCGAGCCCCACGCCCTGGGCTGGCGACCGGCCGCGGTCGAGGGCCACCTCTACGACACCGGCCAGGGCTGGCCGGCCGCCGTGTTCGTCCCCGGCGACGACCTGGTGCGGGGCTGGGCGGTCGACCTCCGCCCCGAGGTGGCCGACGTGGTGATCGAGCACCTCGACGCCGTCGAGGGCGTCGAGCACGGCCACTTCCGGCGGGTCGAGGTCGCCCTCCTCGGCGGCGAGCCCGTGGTGGCCTACGAGCTGGGGCCCGCCCCCGACGGCCTGGCCCGCATCCCCGAGTGGACCGACCAGCCCGAGGCCTGACCCG
>CAYQGF010000239.1:0-4248 GCA_964416885.1 uncultured Iamiaceae bacterium | reverse complement strand
CGGCGGTTCGCCCACCTGGTCAGCGACGAGTCGTTCGAGGAGCTCCACGGCTTCGCGGCCCGGCTCGGGCTCCCACCTCGGGCCTTCCACCGCGACCACTACGACCTGCCCGACGCCTGGTGGCAGCGGGCCGTCGACGCCGGGGCCGTCGAGGTCGACCCCCGGGACCTGGTCCGCCGGCTCCGGGGCGCCGGGCTCCGGCGACGGCCCGGCCCCGTCAGGTCAGCAGCCACCAGTAGTTGACGTCCCCCTCCGCCTTCCGCTCGCCGCCCGCCGCCTCGTACAGCGCCTGGGCCGCCCGGTTGTCGCCGCCGGTGCTGAGCCAGAAACGGCGGGAGCCCCGGTCGCGGGCCAGGTCCATGGCGCGGAGCACCAGCGCCCGGCCGATGCCCTCCCGACGCCGGGCCGGGACGACCTCCAGCTCGTGGAGGTAGGTGGTGAGCCGTCCGCTCGGGGGCCGCATCTGGACACCCCAGGCCAGGCCGACGGGGACCTCCCCGGCGAAGGCGCCGAGGGCGAACGAGGCCGGGTCGTCGAGGAACGCGGCGGCGCCGTCGGCCACCGGCACCACCGGCGAGAACCCGCTGCTGACCACGGTGCAGACCTGGGCCAGCCGGTCGTGCTCCCCGGCCCCCAGCTCGCGGATGTGCACGGGTGGCCCGGTCGTCATGCCTCCAGCCTGGCCCGTTCGCGGGTCAGGTTGGCGACGGCGCGGGCGCGTCGGTCGATCCGGTCGGGCTCGGGGCCGGCGGTGTAGAGGGTGCCGGCCGCCACCGCGGCCAGGAAGCGGTCGAGCACGCCACCCCGGCCGGCCCGCCACCGGTCGTCGGGGACGTGGGCGTACTCGGCCCGGACGTCGGTGACGTAGCGGTCGTAGCGCTCCGGCGGTGCGGCCAGGATCCAGAGGTCGGCGTCGACCAGCACCGCCCCCGACCGGTCGGCCGGGTCGACCTCGTGCCCGGCGGTGAGCCGGACCAGCCGGGCCACCTCGTCGGCCAACGCGGCCGAGCCACCGGCCGCCCGCACGTCGACCGCGGCCAGCCGGGCGCTGGCGTCCTCCGACGCCCCGCCACCAGCGCGGGGGTCGTAGATGGCGTCGTGGTAGAGGGCGGCCAGGGCGACCGCCTCGGCGTCGGCCTCGGGCTCGTCGGGTCGCAGCCGGGCCACCTCGGCGAGGACCTCGTCGAGGTGCTCACGGGTGTGGTACCGGCGGTGGACCTCGGCGTACCGGGCCCGCAGGTCGGCGAGGTCGACGCCGAGCACCGGGCTCAGAGCCCCTACAGCTGCATCGACTTGGTCTCGAGGAACTCGTCGAGCCCGTACTTGCCGAGCTCCCGGCCGTTCCCCGACATCTTGTAGCCGCCGAACGGCGCCAGCGGGTTGAAGCCGCCACCGTTGACCTCGACCTGGCCGGTGCGGATCCGTCGGGCCACGGCCTGGGCCCGGTCCTTGTCCGCGCCCCACACGCCGCCCGACAACCCGTACTGGGTGTCGTTGGCGATGCGGACGGCGTCGTCGACGTCGTCGTAGGGGATGACCGACAGCACCGGGCCGAAGATCTCCTCCCGGGCGATCGTCATCCCGTTGTCGACGCCGGCGAACACGGTGGGCTTGACGTAGTAGCCGGTGGGCAGGTCGTCGGGAGCGTCGGCCCCCCCGGTGACCAGCGTGGCGCCCTCGTCGATGCCCTTCTCGATGTAGCTCCGCACCCGGTCGCGCTGGGTGTCGGAGATCAGCGGGCCCAGCCGGCCGCCGTTGGCCGCCGGGTCGCCGACCGTGTACACGCTCTCGACCTCGTCGCGGAGGATGTCGACGATCTCGTCCTGCTTGTCGCGGGGCACCAGCATCCGGGTGAAGGCGGTGCAGGTCTGGCCCGAGTTGAGGTAGGCCGAGCCGACGCCCTTGCGCACCGCCTTGTCGAGGTCGGCGCCGTCGAGGTCGTCGAGGATGATGTTGGCCGACTTGCCGCCCAGTTCGAGGGCGACCCGCTTCACGGTGGCGCTGGCCAGCTCGCTCACCCGGGTGCCGGCCCGGGTCGAGCCGGTGAAGCTCACCATGTCGACGTCGGGGTGCGTGGCGATGGCCTCGCCGACCACCGGGCCGACGCCGGACACCAGGTTGAACACACCCGCCGGCAGGCCGAGCCCGTCGATGATCTCGGCCAGGATGAAGGCGTTGAGCGGCGCCACCTCGCTGGGCTTGAGCACGACGGTGCACCCGGCGGCCAGGGCGGGGGCGACCTTGGCCACGATCTGGTGGAGCGGGTAGTTCCACGGCGTGATGGCGCCGACCACGCCGATCGGCTCCTTCACCACCAGGCTGTTGCCGATCTGCTCCTCCCACTGCACGTCGTCGAGGAGCTGCACGTAGGTGCCGGAGATGGCGGTGGGGAGGCCGGCCTGGATGATCTGGCTCATCATCAGCGGCATGCCGACCTCGCCGGTGATGACCTCGGCGATCTCCTGGTTGCGGGCGGCCAGCCCGTCGCTCAGGGCCTGGAGCACCTTGGCCCGCTCGGCCGGGTCGGTCTGGCTCCAGCCCTCGAAGGCGGCCTTGGCCGCGGCGACGGCCCGGTCGACGTCGGCGGGCGTGCCCTCGGGGATCGACCCCATGACCTCCTCGGTCGAGGCATTGACCACCTCGATCGTGCCGGAGCCGGTGGAGGGGACCCACTGGCCGTCGATGTAGAGGTTCTCGTAGGCGCGCATGGTCCTGAGGCTACGGCCGCGTCCGGCCCCCTGCTCGTCGGATCCGTGCCAACCTGCACGGCATGACCGCGGAGCCCGGGACCGTCGATACCACCGAGATCACCATCGCGGCACCGCCCGAGGCGGTGTGGGACCTGGTCGCGGACGTGACCCGCATGGGCGACTGGAGCCCCGAGTGCTACCGCTGTGCCTGGGTCGACGGCGGGACCGGCCCCCGGGCGGGCGCCCGCTTCAAGGGGTGGAACCGTCAGGACCTGGGACCGGTCCCGGTGAAGTGGTCGACCACCAGCACGGTGCTGGACGCGACCCGGGGCGAGCTGTTCTCGTTCGTCACCAAGGAGTCGGGGGCGACCTGGACCTACCGGTTCACGGCGACCCCCGACGGCGGCACCCACGTCGTCGAGACCCGCTCCGACGGCGTGAAGCCGATGGTGGCCAAGGTCTTCGGCGCGGTGATGCCCGGCCGCGACGAGCGCCTCCGCGACGGCATGGAGCAGACCCTCCGCCGCCTCAAGGCCGCCGCCGAGGCCTGACCGCCGTCCGGTCGTGACGACCGGGCCCGTTCTGGCGCGCCAGGCGGGCCGAACCTCGGACCTGACGCGCCAGAACGGGTGGCCGGACCGGGCCGGGCCACGCCCTCGGACCTACTCCGACCAGGTGATCGGCTCGGACAGCACACCCAGCCAGCGGATCGCGACCAGGTCGACACCGGGGTCGGACAGCAGGACCTTGCAGCCCTCGGCCACGTCTCCCACCCCCGACCCGTCGGCGAACACGTCCGACTCGCAGGCGTCGAACCCGATCACCACCAGCCGCCCGGCCGACGCCCCGTCGGCGAGCTCACCCCCGAGCGAGGCACCGACGGCCAGGCCGGAGAGGTCGACATCGGTCAGGTTCTCCAGGGTGTAGCGGACGAAGTAGGGGACCTGGTCGGCCACCTCGTCGCTCACGTCGACCCCGGCGGCCGCCAGGGCGTCGACCGAGGACCGCTCCACCTCGGTCACCGTCACCGCCACCCTGGCGACCTCGTCGTCGAACGTGGTCTGCTCCACCACCGCCCGGTCACCCCAGGAGAGGGCCGTGCCCCCGGGGGTGAGGTCGCCCTCGCCCCCGGCATCCGTCTCGCTGTCGTCCCCGACGGTGGTGGTCGACCCCTCGGGGTCGGTCGCCTCGGCGTCGACCGCCCTCGTCGTCGAGGCGGGGCCGGCATCCGCCGCGGGGTCGTCACCCCCGCACCCGCTCATCAAGAGGCCGGTCACGGCCAGGGCGGCGAGGATCGGTCGCGTCACGATGTGGTGTCCCTTCGGTCGGAGGCCACCGCATCGATGCGCGGCCCGTCTCGACCCGGGACGACCGGCACCCGCTGCGGTTACACGCCCGGGCCGAGCCGGGCGCGCAACCGCAGCGACGGTGAGCACACAAAGGGGTCAGACCCCTTTGTGTGCCACCGGAGCGACCGATCAGGCCATCTGCTGCTGGAGGCCCTCGTCGAGGGCGGCGAGGAAGTCCTCGGTGGTGAGCCACTCGGCGTCGCCGCCGA
>CAYQGF010000238.1:0-6249 GCA_964416885.1 uncultured Iamiaceae bacterium | reverse complement strand
GGCCGGCCCTGCCTGCAGTACCACATCGAGAAGTGCTCGGGGCCGTGCGTCGGCGAGGTCGAGCGGGCCGACTACGACCGCGACGTCGAGGAGCTGCTCCGGTTCCTGGAGGGCGACACCGACGAGGTCGTCCAGCGGCTGGAGTCCCAGATGCAGGAGGCCGCCGGCGAGCTGGAGTTCGAGCGGGCGGCCCGGCTGCGCGACCGGCTCACCGCGGTGCGCAAGGCCATCGAGCGCCAGCAGATGGTGGTCGACAAAGGTGAGGACATCGACGTGATCGGCATCGCCGAGGACGACCTGGAGGCCGCCGTCCAGGTCTTCTTCGTCCGCAAGGGCCGGGTGCTGGGGCGCAAGGGCTTCGTCATGGACAAGGTCGAGGACCTGGCCGAGGGCGAGCTGATCGGCCGCATCCTCGGCGAGCTGTACCAGGAGCCCCCACCGATGGGCTTCCCCAAGACGGTCCTGGTGCCCGACGACCCCGACGACCTCGACCTCTACGAGGACTTCCTGCGGGAGCAGCGGGGGAGCCGGGTCACGATCCGCACCCCGCAGCGGGGGGCCAAGCGGGACCTGGCCGAGACGGTGACCCGCAACGCCAACGAGGAGCTGGTCCGCCACCGGCTCAAGCGGGCCAGCGACCACAACAGCCGGGCCAAGGCCCTCAACGAGCTCCAGGACTCGCTCGGGCTCCCCATGCCGCCGCTGCGGATCGAGTGCTACGACATGAGCCACCTCCAGGGCACCGACTACGTGGGCTCGATGGTGGTGCTGGAGGACGGCCTGCCCAAGAAGTCCGAGTACCGCCGGTTCAAGATCAAGACCGTCGAGGGCAACGACGACTTCGCGGCGATGGAGGAGGTCCTCACCCGCCGCCTCACCGCCTACCTGGCCGAGCGGGAGAAGCCGGTGAGCGAGCGGGAGGGCCGGTTCTCGTACCCGCCGCAGCTGCTGCTGGTCGACGGCGGCAAGGGCCAGCTCGGCGTGGCGGTCCGGGTGCTCCAGGAGCTGGGGCTCGACGAGGAGATCCCCACCGCCTCGCTGGCCAAGCGGTTCGAGGAGGTCTACCTGCCGGGCCTGGCCGACCCGGTGCGGCTGCCCCGCCAGTCCGAGGCGCTGTACATGCTCCAGCGGATCCGCGACGAGTCCCACCGCTTCGCCATCACGTTCCACCGGGAGCGGCGGGGCAAGCGGATGACGACGTCGGTCCTCGACGGGATCCCCGGCCTGGGCGAGACCCGCAAGAAGCGGCTGACCAAGGAGCTGGGCGGGGTCCGGGCCGTGCAGGCCGCCTCGCTGGAGGACCTCAAGGCCCTGTCGTGGCTGCCCGACGCGGTGGCGGAGGCCGTCCACGCCAAGGTCCACAAGGCCTGACGTGCGGAGGGTCGTCGTCACCCTGAGGCGGCTGGTCAAGGCCGCGGTGCTGGCGCTGCGCGCCCGCGGGGTGCTGGCCCCGTCGGTGCTCCCGGCCGGGGCCCGGCTCATGACCTACAACATCGGCCGGGGGGCCAAGGGCGACAAGGGGGCGCGGCCGGCGACCCTCGACCGGGTGGCCGCCACGATCGCCGACGAGCAGCCGGACGTGGTGGCGCTCCAGGAGGTCCACGAGCCCGACGTGCCCGTCATCGTCTCCGCCCTCCGCGACGCCCACGGTCTCGGCTACGACGCCGAGTTCGCGGCGTCGCTGACGGCCGAGGCCATGGAGGCCCGCATCGCCAAGGCCCGGACGCGGGACGACTTCGACGAGGCCTTCTGGGCCGAGCGTCGCAGCGCGTTCGGTGTCGCCCTCCTGTCCCGGGCGCCGTTGGAGGACGTGCGGGTCGAGCGGCTGCCGGGGAGAGGGGAGCCGCGCGTCGCCCTGGTGGCCCGGACCGACGTCGACGGCTCCTCGGTCACGGTGGTCGCCACCCACCTGGCCACCGCGACACGGCCCGAGGTGCGCGACGAGCAGACCCAGGCGGTGCTGGCCCTGGCCGAGGCGGTCGACGGCCCGGTCGTGCTGGCCGGCGACCTCAACCAGGAGCCGGACGAGGTGGCCACCGCTCTCGGCGCCCGGCTGGGCGCCCTGGTGGCCGCCACCGACCCGAGCACGCCGACCCTGGGCCTCCGGGCCATCGACCACGTCCTCGTCGGGGGCGACGTCACCGTCGTCGGCGCCACCGTCGGCGAGCGCGGCGTCTCCGACCACCGTCCCGTCACCGTCGCCCTCCGCCTCTGACGTACGGGTCGTGCCAGGCACGTCGCGTACGTCTGGTCGTGAGGACCGTGGCGAGTCGCCGCAGGACGTCGGGTGGACGCGGCCCGATAGGTTCCCCGCCGTGCGCTGTGAGGTCGTCGCGGTCGGGACCGAGCTCCTGTTGGGGCAGATCACCGACACCAACTCGTCGTGGATCGGGGAGCAGCTGGCGCTGGTCGGCATCGACTCCCTCCGTCAGACCAAGGTCGGCGACAACCTGGGCCGGATCGTCTCCGTCCTGAACGAGGCGCTCGACCGGGCCGACGCGGTGATCGTCTGCGGTGGCCTCGGGCCCACCCAGGACGACATCACCCGTGACGCCATCGCCCAGGTGATGGGGGTCGAGCTGGAGCTGGACGACGAGGTCGCAGCCCGCATCGAGGCCATGTTCGGGGGCCGGGGCCGCCGCATGCCGGCCAACAACTTCCGCCAGGCCGAGGTGCCCGTCGGGGCCACCGCCATCGCCGACCCGCAGCCGGGCACCGCCCCCGGCCTGATCTGCCCCTTCACCCGCCCCGGTCCCGACGGATCGCCGGTCGAGAAGGTCGTCTACGCCGTCCCCGGCGTGCCCTACGAGATGATGCAGATCGTCTCCGAGGCCGTCCTCCCGGACCTCCAGCGGCGCGCCGGCATCACCGCCGTGATCCACAGCCGCACCCTGCGGACCTGGGGCGAGAGCGAGTCGGGGCTGGCCGAACAGCTGGGCGACCGCATCACCGCCCTCGACGAGGCCGCGGCGCGCGGCGACGCCCACGGGGCCGTCACCATCGCCTTCCTGGCCTCGGGCATCGAGGGCCTCAAGGTCCGCCTCACGGCCAAGGCCGACACCGACGCCGCGGCCGCGGCGCTCCTCGCCGCCGAGGAGGCCGAGGTGCGGGCCGTCCTCGGCCCCGACCTGGTGTTCGGCGTCGACGGCGACACCATGGAGAGCGTCGTCCTCCGGCTGATGGAGGAGCGGGGCCTCACCCTCGGCCTGGCCGAGTCGCTCACCGGGGGCCTGGTGGCCAGCCGCATCACCGACGTGCCGGGGGCCTCCCGGGTGCTGCGCGGGGCGATCGTGTCCTACGCCACCGAGGTGAAGGACGACCTGCTCGGCGTCGAGGCCCGCCCGGTCGTGTCGGCGGCGGCGGCCGAGGAGATGGCCACGGGCGCCCGCCGGGCGCTGGGCGCGGACGTCGGGCTGGCCCTGACCGGTGTCGCCGGCCCCGACGCGGCCGACGGCGAGCCTCCGGGCACGGTGTTCGTCGGCCTCGACGTGCAGGGTGCGGTCGAGTCGGTGCGGCTCCGCCTCCCCGGGGACCGACCCCGCGTCCGCCAGTTCGCCACCATCTCCGCCCTCGGCCTCCTGCGCTCGCGCCTCACCGTCCCGGCCTGACCCCTCGACCGGCCGTGCGGATCTTCGTCACCGCCTGGCCGTCGACCGAGGTCCGGGACGCCCTCCGGGCCCTGCCCCGGCCGGCGCGGCGGGGCGTCCGCTGGTCACCGGAGGAGCGTTGGCACGCGACCCTCCGCTTCCTGGGCGAGGTGGACGACCCGGCGCCGGTGACGGCGGTGCTCGGGGCCGAGGTCGCCGGGTCGGGGCCGGTCGAGGCCCGCCTCGCCGGCACCACCAGCGCCCTGGCCCGGGCCGTGGTGGTCGGTGTCGACGGCCTCGACCCGCTGGCCCAGCGGGTCGCCGCCGCCACCGCCGGGCTCGGGGCCGCCGAGGCGGAGCGGGGCTTCGTCGGCCACGTCACCCTGGCCCGGTGCCGGTCGGCGCCGGTCGACCTGGTGGGCGTCCCGGTCCCCGGCGCCACCGAGGTCCGTTGGGTGGTCGACCGGGTCGCCCTCGTCCGCAGCACCCCCGGCCCGGCCGGCGGTCCCCGCACCTACGACGAGCTGGCGTCGGTCCCGCTCGCCTGACTCCCCTCGCGGCCCACCCGAGAGAGCGTCGGATGACCGGCTACGGCGCCCCGAGGCGGGCCCGGACCTCGGTGACCCGGCCCTCGGCGTCGAGCCGGACGACCACCGCGAACCAGTCGACGCACGAGCCGACCTCGACCGGTCGGATCACGGCGAGGTCGGGCGCGGTGACGTCGCTGGCCGGGCCGGCGCAGGTGGGGTCGACGGGCCCGGGCCGTTCGGCGGGGCCGCCCGCCTCGGCCAGGTCGAGGGCGGAGGTGCCCTCGCGGCCCCGCCGCTCGGCGGGGAGGTACCAGCGGGCGGGGTCGAGCCGGTCGTCGCCGGTCAGGACGACGTCGGCGCTGGTGTCGCCGAGGAAGCCGACCGTGACCTGGTCGGCCAACGCCTCCGCCCCGGCCCGGGCCAGCAGGAGGTCCACCTGGTCCGGCCCCGACACGACCGTCGTGACCGGTCCCTCGATCGTGGGCGCCGACGGCTCCGATGCGACCACGGTCGTGCCCGCCCGCTCGGGGGCCATGAAGTCCGCCTCGGTCACACGGATGTCGGCGAGGGCCGGAACCAGGACCAGGGGCACCCGGTCGCTGGGCAGGTCCCGGACGGCGGCGGCCCAGTCGTCGCCCGTGACCGGCCGCAACGATGCCACCAGGTCGGCGGCGCCGTCCCCGTCGACGCCGATCGAGGCACCCGGGGCGTCGATCACGAACCTCGTCGAGCCCCGGACGGCACCCGTGGCCTCCCAGACGGTGGCGTCGGCGAGCAGCCCGGGCCGTTCGACGGAGAGCTCGGCCTCGGTCAGCCCGGCGGCGCGGGCCTCGGCGGCCGGCAGGGTCGCCGTCGCCCGTCGCTCGCCGGGGCGGGTCAGGTAGTAGCTGGCCTCCTGCCCGTCGGGCCCCCGGACCTCCAGGCCGACGGTGGCCGTGCCGTCGAGCCCCTGTGGCCCGATGGCGGCGTCCACCGCCACGTCCGGGGGGACCGGTGAGGCCGGGGTCGTGCTGTCACCCACCCGGGCCATGCCCTCCGGCGTGGGGAGGGCGACGCCGCCGGACTCCCGCCACGCCGCGGCGTAGGCCACCACGTCGGCCTGCGCCATCCCGAACGAACGGGCCCGCACCACGAGGTCGTCGACGGTGGCGACGGCGTCGACCGACGGGGCCGAGCCGCCGGAGCCCTCCCGGGACCGGATGCCGTCGTCGTCGGCCCAGACGTCGAACTCGCGGTCGGCGACGAGGGCGATGGCGGCGGCGGGGTCGGAGGTGCGGGTGACGGTGACGTCCATCTGCGGGAAGGTCTCGCCGTCGGCCCCGGCCGCGGGCATGAGCAGCACCTGGCGGACCTGGCCGGGCGTGGAGATCCCCCCGGTGACGAAGAGGTCCTCGACCGTCCAGCCCGGGCCGGGGAGGTACCAGCCGGTCGCCGCGGCCGGTGGAGCATCGGCGACGATCGGCTCCCGACCGGGGCCGGACCAGGCGACGACCGCCCCGCCCGCCAGCACGGCCAGGACCGCCGCGGCGGCGAGGAGCCGGGCCCGGGTGCGGCGGGGCGCGGCCCGCAGGTCGACCACCACGGCCGGGCCGGCGCCGTCCTCGATCGTCGAGCGGACGGCGGGCAGGTCGGGGCGGGCCGGGTGGCGGTCGGCCTCGGCGCGGAGGGTGCGACGGAGCCGGTCCTCGATGTCGGAGGCGGCGTCGGGGTCGGGGGTGGTCGTCATGGCGCCAGCTCCTTGCGCAGAGAGGTCAGGCCCCGGCGGATCAGCGACCGGGCGGTGGCGGGGCGGACGGCGAGCAGACGGGCGACCTCGTCGGTGCTGAGGTCGGCGTAGTAGCGGAGGACCAGGGCGTCGCGGCGCCGGGCCGGGATGCGGCCCAGTGCCAGCCACACCTCGTCGAGGTCCGGGGGGAGCGGCGGCGGCTCGGCCCGTCCGGTCGAGGAGCCGGGCCCGGTGGCCAACGTGGCGGCATGGCGTTCGGCCACGGCCCGTCGCCGGCCGTGGCCCCGGCACAGGTTGACGACCGTCGTCCGCAGGTAGGCGCCGGGGTCGTCGACGGTGGCCAGGCGGGCGTGGGTGCGCACGAAGGCGTCGTGCACCAGCTCCTCGGCCACGGCCCGGTCCCGCA
>CAYQGF010000237.1:0-6275 GCA_964416885.1 uncultured Iamiaceae bacterium | reverse complement strand
GGTGACCAGGTTGAAGACGTTGTTCGACCAGTTCTGGATCGTCGTGTAGGTGACCCGGGCCTGCTCCTTGACCACGATCTCGACGACGGCCGAGTGCAGCGAGTCGGAGGTGTAGGTCGGGGCCGAGCAGCCCTCGATGTAGTGCACCTTCGAGCCCTTGTCGGCGATGATCAGCGTGCGCTCGAACTGGCCCATGTTCTCGGCGTTGATGCGGAAGTAGGCCTGCAGCGGCATGGCCACCTCGACGCCCGGCGGGACGTAGATGAACGACCCGCCCGACCACACGGCCGAGTTGAGCGACGCGAACTTGTTGTCGTTCATCGGGATCACGGTGCCGAAGTACGGCTTGACCAGCTCCGGGTGCTCCCGCAGGGCCGTGTCCATGTCGCAGAAGATGACGCCCTGGGCCTCGAGGTCCTCCCGGTTGCGGTGGAAGACGACCTCGGACTCGTACTGGGCGGTGACGCCGGCGAGGTACTTCCGCTCCGCCTCGGGGATGCCCAGCTTCTCGTAGGTGTCCTTGATGGCGTCGGGGAGCTCTTCCCACTTGTCCACCTGACCCTCGGTGGGCTTGATGTAGTAGTAGATCTGGTCGAAGTAGATCTCCGACATGTCGCCACCCCAGGTGGGCATGGGACGCTTCTGGAAGCGGCGGAAGCTGTTGAGCCGGAACTCCAGCATCCAGTCCGGCTCGCCCTTCATCCACGACATCTCGCGGATGATGTCCTCGGTCAGCCCGCGGCGGGGCTTGAAGACGTAGTCCTCCTCGTCGGCCCAGCCGAGCTTGTAGCGACCGAGGTCGAGGTCCTGGACGGCCATGCCGGCCCTTCCTTCCTGCGCGGGTGACGCGGGTTTCTCCTACGCCGATGGTAGCAACCCCGGCCCCCGATCCCGAGGGGCGACCGTCACTCCTCGGCGCGAGCCGGGAACCGGACCGTCACCGTCCGCTCCTCGACGCCCCGCAGCACCGTGACCTCGACCTCGGCCTGGTCGGCCGCGGCGTCGAGGGCGTCCCACAGGTCGTCGACGCTCAGGACGGGGGTGCCGGCGACGGCGGTGAGCAGGTCGCCCTCGGCGACGCCGGCCGCGGCGGCCGGCGAGCCCTCGGCCACGGCCCGGACCAGCAGGCCGGGCGCCTCGGGCAGGCCGACCCGCTGGCGCAGCCGGGCGGCCCGGGGGCCGGGGACGATGACGATGCCCAGGCGGCGGGTGCGGAGGTGGGCCCCGGTGACCAGGGCGTCGACCCGCTGTCGGAGGCCGGCGTCGGCCGGGAGGGCGAGGGAGAAGCCGTCGCCCAGGCGGTGGGTGTTCAGCCCGACGAGGCGGCCCTCGGCGTCGACCAGCGGGCCGCCGCTGCTCCCCCGGGCCAGCGGGGCGGTGTGCTCGACCGCGCCGTGCACCCGGCGGCCCCGGGGGCCCCGGAAGCTGCGGCCGGCGCCGGAGACGAACCCGGGGGTGATCCGGTCGCCGCCCCGGCCCCGGGCCAGCGCGAACACGGCGTCGCCGACCTCGGGCTCGGCGTCGGCCCAGGTCAGCGGGGTCGCGTCGCCGGTCGGGACGTCGAGGACGACGATGTCGTGGTCCTCGTCGGAGCCGACGACGGCGCCCTGGGCGCGGGACCCGTCGGCGAAGGTGACCTCGGTGGTGCGGTCGCGCAGGTTGTGGGCGCTGGTCAGCACCCGGTCGGGGGCCACCACGATGCCCGCGCCCCGGGGGTCGCGTCCGATGGCGACGGTGGCAGGGCCGGCGACGGCATGGGCGGCCCGGGTGGCGGTGGCGATCTCGGCGAGGGACATCGGGAGGCTCCCGTCCATAGTGACTTGCGATGTGCAAGTCACTATACCGGCCGCGTCCCCACCTCAACCGTGGACCGGTACCCGCCATTGAGGGCGACGTTCCGCCCACGGTTGGGGGTGCCCTGCCAACCGTGGGCCGGTACCCGCCGTCGAGGGCGGCGTTCCGCCCACGGTTGGGGGTGGGAGGCAAAGATGGGGCGATGGGACCGGACGGCGACCTGGTGCGGGCGGTCGAGCGGGTCGGCGACCGGTGGGTCCTGCTGATCGTCGCCTCCCTGCTCGACGGGCCCCGCCGCTTCGGTGACCTGGGCGACGGGCTCGGCGTGGCCCCCAACATCCTCACCGCTCGGCTCCGCCAGCTCACCGAGGACGGGCTGGTCGTGGCCCGCCCCTACAGCCGGCGGCCGCTGCGCCACGAGTACGTCCTCACCGGGTCGGGCCGGGAGCTGGCCGATGCGTTGGCGTTGTTGTCGGAGTGGGGCTCGCGGCGCCGGGGCGGCCGGGGCGCGGCCGGGTTCCACTCCCGCTGCGGCACCACCTTGGAGCTGCGGGCGTGGTGCCCGACCTGCGACCGGCCGGTCGACGCCGACGAGGCCACCCCCGCCGCCTACGAGCTGTAGGCACAGGGCCACCCTCAGCGGCAGTCCTCGCCGCATAGGCGCGAACTTTGAGTGATCTGTTCCGCTGGGCGGTCCTCCCCGCTCAAAGTTCGAGAGGGGCGCGTCGGCCCGGAGGAGGGGTGGGCGCGAGGCGGGGCTTGAGGGGGGCGTGGTCGAGGTCGGCGAGGAGGTCGCGGGCGACGCGGGCGGCCTCGGGGCGGTGGGGGTAGCCGCTGAGGACGAAGGCGTCGATGCCGGCGGCCCGGTAGCGCTCGATCGTGGCCCGGACCTGGTCCGGGTCGCCGACGAGGGCCGCGCCGGCCCCGGAGCGGGCCCGGCCGATGCCGGTCCACAGGTGGTCCTCGACGAAGCCGTCGTCGTCGGCCGCAGCGCGCAGCTCGGCCTGGCGGGCCACGCCGACGGAGCCGGAGTCGAGGCTTCGCTCCCGGATGCGGCGCCCGGCGTCGTCGTCGACGGCGCTGATCAGGTCGGCCGCCGCCGCCCGGGCCTCCCCCTCTGTGTCGCGCAGCACGACGTGGGCCCGGAACCCGAACCGCAGCGTCCGGCCGTGCCGCGCCGCCCGGCCCTGCATGTCCTCGACCAGGGCGGCGGTGCCGGCCACCGTGTCGGGCCACATCAGGTAGACGTCGGCCTGCTCGGCGGCGACGTCCTTGGCCGCCTCCGACAGCCCGCCGAAGTAGAGCGGCGGGCAGCGGCCGTCGACGGTGGTGATGCGGGGCGGGGCGACCTCGACGTCGAGGTGCGCGCCGTGGTGCGCCACGGGACGGCCGTCGAGCAGGTCCCGCAGGACGGCCATCGTCTCCCGGGTCCGGCCGTAGCGGACCTCGCTCGGCTCGGTCATCCCGGGCCGGTCCGACGAGATGACGTTGACGGTGAGCCGGCCGTCGAGCATCCGGTCGAGCGTGGCGAGCTGCCGAGCCAACTGCGGCACGACCAGCTCGCCGACCCGGACCGCCAGCAGCAGGTGGATCCGTTCGGTCTCCGGGGCCAGGCCGGCGGCGAAGGCGGTGGCATCGATGCCGAGGGCGTAGCCGGACGGCAGGAGGAGGTTGTCGAACCCGCCGGCCTCGGCCTCCAGGGCGATGGCCCGACAGTGCGGCCACGACGACAGGAGGTCGGGCTCGTCGATGCCGAGACGGGTGTGGTCGTCGTCGCACAGGGCGGCGAACCAGCTGACCTCGATCGGCTCCACGGCGCCCAACCGTAGAGGCGACGTAGGTTGCAGCGATGGCCAACGACGTCGTCCGCTACGGGCTGATCGGCACCGGGATGATGGGCATCGAGCACCTCTGGAACATCCAGCACCTGCCGGGCGCCGAGGTCACCGCCATCGCCGACCCCCACCAGGGCTCCCGGGACCTGATCGTGCTGGCCGCCGGCCACGACGTCGGCGCCGGCCCCCAGAAGGCCGACTTCGAGCACTTCGCCGACCACCGGGACCTGCTGGCGTCGGGGCTGTGCGACGTCGTCGTGGTGGCGACGCCGAACCACACCCACGTCGACGTGCTCGGCGACGTCCTCGCCACCGACCTCCACGTCCTCACCGAGAAGCCGCTGGCCACCACCGTCGAGGACTGCCGCCGCCTGCTCGCCGCGGCCGAAGGGCGCACCGGCATCGTCTGGGTCGGGCTGGAGTACCGCTACATGCCCCCGGTCGCCCGGCTGGTCCGTCACGTCCACGACGGCGACGTGGGCAGGCCCCGCATGGTGGCGATCCGGGAGCACCGCTACCCGTTCCTCCAGAAGGTCGGCGACTGGAACCGCTTCAGCCGCAACACCGGCGGCACCCTCGTCGAGAAGTGCTGCCACTTCTTCGACCTGATGGCCCACGTCCTCCGGGACGAGCCGGTGCGGGTGTTGGCCTCCGGCGCCCAGGACGTCAACCACCTCGACGAGAGCTACGACGGCGAGGTCCCCGACATCCTCGACAACGCCTTCGTGATCGTCGACTTCGCCGGTGGGGCGCGAGCGTCGCTCGACCTGTGCATGTTCGCCGAGGCGTCGGAGAACCAGGAGGAGGTCTCGATCGTCGGCGACGTCGGCAAGGTCGAGGCCTTCCTCCCCTCGTGCGAGGTGCGCATCGGGGCGCGGGCGACAGGCCGGCCCGGGGTCACCACCGAAGTCGTCCACGACGACCGGGTCGCCTACGAGGGCTTCCACCACGGGTCGAGCTACCTGGAGCACCTCGACCTGCTGGAGGCGGTGCGCTCCGGCGGCCGGGCCGGCGTCGGGCTGGCCGAGGGGCTGATGTCGGTCGCCGTCGGCGTGGCCGCCCACCGCTCGATCGACGAGGGCCGGTCCGTCGAGATGGCCGAGGTGCTCGGCTAGACGCCGCGCCGCAAGGCCTCGACCCGGTCGGCGGCCGCGGCGGCGTCGGCCCGGCGGAGCGTCGTCGCCGCCATGGCCGCCGAGTCCCGCGCCGCACCGCTGGCGGCGACCTCGACCTCCCACAGGCCGTCGACGACACCGCGGGAGGTGAACCGCACCGACGGCCCCCGTCCACCGACGACCACGAGCGGCCCCAGCCCACCGTCGGCGATGCCCCGGAGGGCGGCGACCAGGTCGTCGACGGGCTCGTCGTCCCACGTGCTCCGGACCTCGGCGGCGACGCCCAGGCCCCGCACGCCGAGGCGGACGTCGAACCCGTCGGGATCGGTGACCGAGCGACGGAGGGCGATGGCGACCTCCTGGTCGAGGACGGGCGCCCAGGGCCCGCCGGCCCCCGCCGTCCGGCTCAGCGCCTGGAGGGCGGCGAGCGCGTCGGGCGCCCGATCGGCCGGGACGAGGACGTGGTCGTGGTGGAGGGCGGCGACGACGTTGGCGCTGATCCCCTCGACGGCCAACGCCCGACCAACCGCGGCCGTGAGGCCCACGGCGGCCAGGTCGGAGTGGACGCGCAGCTCGATGCGACGGCTCGGCGCCTCGGGGGCCAGCCCGTGCCGCTCGGCCGCCGCCGGCGCGAGGACCACCGTGGTGCCCTCGTCCTCCTGGACCACGGCGAAGGCCTCGGCCACCGCCGGGTGGTCGCGGTCGAGGACCTCGGCCCAGACCAGGACGCCCGGGTGGAGCACCGGGTCGAGCCCGGCCAGCAGGGCGTCGAGGTCGGTCTCGCCGGCCATCACGCCCCCTCGGCGACGAGCGGGTGGTAGCCGGGGACCGCAGCGTGGGGAGTGTCGAGGTACACCTTGGCCTCGGGGTTCCCGCTGAAGCGGCCATGGCTCCAGCGGACCTCGACGTGGCCGCGGACGCTGACGTCGGCCCCGGCCTCCCGGTCCTGGACGTTGGCCTGCCACCGCACCACGGCCTGGCCCGCCGGCTCGGGCCAGACCTCGAAGGCCGTCAGCCGGTAGCGCTGCTGCCAGTCCCAGGCCGTGTCGATGCGGAGCCGCATGGGCGGTGCGGTGGCCGACGACGCGCCCAGCACGAAGTACGGCACGCCACCCAGCCGGAGCAGCCGCCACAACAGCCGTTCCTTCTCGGCTCGATCGCCGAGGGTGCCGGCCCACCGGTCGGCGGACCGTTCGGCCACGGCCCGGACGAACGCGGCGTAGGGCTCGGCCACGCCCGCGGGGGTGGTGCGCTTGAAGGCCGCCTTCAGCAGGTCGCGACCGCCCCGAGCGAGCTCGCCGACCAGGTCCGGCAGGTGGTGGCCGGCCTCGGCCAGCTCGGCCCGGGAGGCGGCGTAGTACCGCTGGAGCTCCCCCGGCGCCACGGCCGCGAACCAGTCGCCCGCCTTGGCCCGGGCGGCCATGCCACCGAGGCCACCGTCGAACAGCCCGGCCGGCGCCACGTTGTGGAGCACCTTCGACAGGTACTTGCACGACACCAGGTACACCCGGTCGACCCGGAGGTCGGCGGG
>CAYQGF010000236.1:0-6287 GCA_964416885.1 uncultured Iamiaceae bacterium | reverse complement strand
GCCGACCCGCATCATCGACCAGCCGTAGGACCACTCCCGCTCCCACGGGTGCTTCTTGCCCTCGACCCGGTTGACCTCCTCCAGCGAGAAGAACCGCCATCGCACCTCGATCCCGGTGCGGTCCCGGACCTCCCGCATCCACCGCGACGTCTGGAACGCGTACGGGCACATGATGTCAAAGTGGAAGTCGACGGCGGTCGGTGCGTCCATCGACGGAGTCTGACCGCGTTCGCCGACGGCCGCGGTTCCCGGTCAGGTGGTGGCGAGGCCGGTGCCCCAGGTGGCGGCGGCGAGGCCACAGGCGGTGAGCTCGATCAGCATGCTGAGGCCGACCGCCTTGAGGGCGGAGCGGGTCGAGGGCCAGGCGGCGTGGGTGCCGAGGCGGCGGAGCTCGGACAGGTAGATCCCGAGCACGAAGCCGAGCGGCACGCCCACCACCGGCACGGTGAAGAAGCCGACGACGGCGACCGCGGTGCCGGCCAACATGGTGCGGGTCGGGATGCCGCTGGCCTTCATCTGCCGTCCGGGCAGGGCGTACTTCACGACCGTGCCGAGCACCAGCCACAGCGTCGCCACGCCGAACACGACCCATGCGGTGACGCCGCCGGTGGCGATGGCCCACACGAGGATCGCCCCGCCGACGAGCAGCGTGCCGGGCAGCGCCGGCACCACCACGCCGACGAAGCCGACCAGGATGGCGATCGCCACCACCACCTCCAGCCCGGTCACGGTCCCACCCTGACACAGCGTGGGGCACACTCGGGGCGTGGAGCTGTTCGAGGCGGTGGCCGACGCCCTCCGGGCCATGGTGCCGCCCGAGCTGGGCGAGCCCCGCTGCACCTGGCACCGCTATGGCGTCAAGGCCTGGTTCGGGCCGGAGAAGCCGACCCGGTTGCACTACGAGGCCCAGGTGGTGGGGCGCCGCCACGTCCCCGAGGCCGAGGTCCTGGCCCTGGAGGTCGGGTTCCACGCCGAGGAGCCGAAGCCGGCCGACAACGACGCCGTCCTGGCCCACCTCCTGAGCGTCGAGCCCCGCTGGCGCAAGGCCTTGGGCCGGGCACCCGTCGCCGGTGAGTTCCTGGGCCGCGACACCTGGAGCCGGCTGTCGGAGACCTGGCTCGACCCCGACCTCTCCGACGACGAGATCGGCATCGAGGTCGCCGCCCGCCTGGTCGACTACATCGAGGCGCTCGAGCCGGTGCTCCGGAGCCGTTAGGCGGCGGTGGAGCGCTTGGTCGGCGTGAAGCGGACGGGGAGGCGCTTGACCCCGCCGACGAGGGGGATGCCCTGGGCCTCCAGGTAGGTGGGCTCGTCGGTGGCCTCGATGTCGGGGAGCCGCTGGAGGAGCTGGCGGTAGATGATCGACAGCTCCCGGCGGGCCAGGTGGGCGCCCAGGCAGAAGTGCGGGCCGGGGCCGCCGAAGCCGACGTGGGTGTTGGGGTCGCGGCGGACGTCGAAGACCTCGGGGTCGGGGAAGGCCTTCGGGTCGCGGTTGGCGGCGCCGTAGAAGAGGACGATCCGGTCACCCGCCTCGAAGTCCTGGCCCGACACCGTGGTGGGCTCGGTGACGGTGCGCCGCATGTAGGTGACCGGCGAGGCCATCCGCACGATCTCCTCGACCGCGGTGGGGGTGACGCCCTCGATGTCGTCCTGCCAGATGCGGCGCTGCTCGGGGTTCTTGGCCAGCAGGTCCATGCCCCACGAGGTGGCGGTGCGGGTCGTGTCGTTGCCGGCGACGGCGAGGAGGATGAAGAACGAGCCCAGCTCCTCGGGAGCGAGCATGTCGTCGGTCTCGTCGGCGTGGACGAGGGCCGAGGTGAGGTCGTCGGTCGGGTTCTTGCGCCGGTGCTCGGCCAGGTCGGTCATCAGGGCGGTGAGGGTCTGGCCGGCGCCGAAGAGCTTCATCATCGCCTGGCCCATGTCGTCGCCGATGTCGCCCATGAACTCGGGGTCGCCGCCGCCCAGGATGATGTTGGTGGCGTCGAGCACCGTCTGGAACTCGCTACGGGGGATGCCCATCATGTCGCAGATCACGAGGAGCGGGAACGGGGCCGAGATGGTCTCGACCAGGTCGCACTCGCCGCGCTCGCACATGTCGTCGATGACCTCGGTGCAGATCGTCTCGACCGAGTCGAGCACCGACGCCAGCCGCCGCGGGGTGAACGACCGGGCGACGATGCCCCGCTGGCGGGCGTGGCGGGGGTCGTCCATGTTGATGAACCCGCCGAAGTACTCCAGCGCCTCGGCCGGCATGTCCATGATCGTCGTGGCGCCCTGGCCCGACTGGAACAGCTTGGGGCTGCGGCTGACCTCCAGCACGTCGTCGAGGTGGATGGCGGCGTAGAAGCTGTCCTCGGTGCCCGTCAGAGGGTTGAGGAAGCTGCGGTGGGGGAACCGCTCGGCCTCTCGGAGGGCGGCGAAGTCGCCCATCCGCTCGGCGAGGGGCCGGCGCCAGAACGCCGGGTCGGCGAAGTCGAGCGGGGCGGTGGTGGTGGTGGTGTCCGTCATCGGGGGGCTCCGGGTGCTTGACCGATCGGTCAAGTGATCTTAGGTTCGCCGGCCATGGCTCGCGTGCGGACCGTCGACGTCGTCGTGGTGGGGGCCGGGTTCGCCGGGCTCTACGCCGTGCACCGCCTGCGGGGCCTCGGCCTGGACGTGCAGGGCATCGAGGCCGGTGACGGCCCCGGCGGCACCTGGTACTGGAACCGGTACCCGGGCGCCCGCTGCGACGTCGAGAGCCTGGAGTACTCGTACTCGTTCGACGACGACCTCCAGCAGGAATGGGAGTGGACCGAGCGCTACGCCACCCAGCCGGAGATCCTCCGGTACCTGGAGCACGTGGCCGACCGCTTCGACCTGCGTCGCTCGTTCCGCTTCGGCACCCGGGCCCTGGCGACCACCTGGTCCGACGCCGACCAGTGCTGGACGGTCACGACCGACGCCTCCGACGGCCAGGCCTACGAGGCCCGGTTCGTGGTGATGGCCACCGGCTGCCTGTCGGTGCCGATCGACCCCCAGATCCCCGGGCTCGACACCTTCGCCGGCCGCCTGCTGTGGACGAGCCGTTGGCCCCACGACGACCCCGACCTCACCGGGCTGCGGGTCGGCGTGATCGGCACCGGGTCCTCCGGGGTGCAGGCCATCCCCCTGCTCGCCGAGCAGGCGGCGTCGCTCACGGTCTTCCAGCGCACGCCCACCTACGCCGTCCCGGCCCGCAACCGGCCCCTCGACCCCGGCGAGCAGGCCGCGATCAAGGCTCACTACCCCGAACTGCGGGCCGAGGCCCGACAGATGTCGATCGCCACCGGGTCCCGGGTGCCCCGCGTCGACGCCTCGGCCCTCGAGGTCGACGGGGCCACCCGGCAGGAGCGGTACGAGGCGTCGTGGGACCGGGGTGGGCTGACCTTCCTCGGCACGTTCAACGACCTCCTGCTCAGCGACGAGGCCAACGCCACGGCGGCCGACTTCGTCCGGGGCAAGATCCGGGAGCAGGTGGCGGACCCGGAGGTCGCCGAGCGGCTGATGCCCGACCAGGTGATCGGGTGCAAGCGGCTCTGCGTCGACACCGGCTACTACGCCACCTTCGACCGGCCCGACGTGCGGCTGGTCGACATCCGGGAGACGCCGATCGAGGAGGTCGTCGCCGAGGGGGTGCGGGTCGACGGCGAGACCGTTCCGCTCGACGTCCTCGTCCTGGCCACCGGTTTCGACGCCATGACCGGCGCCCTCGACCGCATCGAGGTCCGGGGTCGTGACGGCCTGACCCTCCGGGAGGCGTGGGCGGCCGGGCCGGCCACCTACCTGGGCCTGATGGTCCACGGCTTCCCCAACCTGTTCACCATCACCGGCCCGGGCAGCCCGTCGGTGCTCACGAACATGGTCGTGTCGATCGAGCACCACGTCGACTGGGTGACCGATGCCGTCGTCCACCTCGACGCCGGTGGCCAGACCACGATCGAGGCCGACGCCGCGGCCCAGGAGGAGTGGGTGGCCTACGTGAACGCGGTGGCCGACCTCACCCTGTTCCCCACCTGCGGCTCCTGGTACCTGGGCGCCAACGTGCCCGGCAAGCCCCGGGTCTTCCTGCCGCTGGTCGGCTTCCCGCTCTACGCCGAGCAGGTCGCCGGCGTCGTGGCCGACGGCTACCGCGGCTTCACCCTCGCCTGACCGTGCTGGCGCCTCGTCACCGAAGCCGTTGACCGAGGACATGTTCTGGTGGACGATGGGCGGCGGTTCCGCCCGACGGGGGCGGAGGAGAGGGACCGGGACGATGGCGACGGGCGCGGTCGCCTTCGAGCCGGTCGAGAGCAGGTGAGCAATGGGTGCGCAGCGCCATGTCGACGGCGGGTCGGGCGCGCGGTCAGGGCCACGACGATCCCGATCGGCGCGGTGGCGCTCCGGGTTGGCGGGCCTGGTGGTGGTCGTCCTGGCGACGGCGCTGTCGGTGCCGGCCCGCGCCGAGGACGGGGGCACGACCCCTGAGGAGGCCACGCCCCTCTGGTGCACCGATGGTTCGTCGATGGGGGCCACGGAGGGCACCCGGTACGGCGCGGCGTGGGTCCCGGCCGGTGCGAAGGTGACCTTCAGGGTTCGCGACATCGAGATCACCCCGTCGTTCTACGTCGGCAACGGGCGGGGCGAGTACATCTACACGGTCAGGGTGAAGGACCCTGCGACCGGCAGCACGTTGTGGTCCGCCTGGAACTTCAACAACGTCGGCATCGTCTGGCACGGAGGGCCCTACGAGCCCGTGTCCGTGAGCGACCGCACCATCGGGACCTTCGTGAACGCCACCGGCTCGACGGGTGCCTTCCTCGTCGAGGTCGAGGCCAGTCGCACCTACGCCGGGGCGGGCACCACCTACACCCTCGAGGCCGAGGTCTCCGTCCCCTTCACCTCGCCGTCGTGCGACGACGGATGGGTGCGGAACACCCTGGGCCCGCAGCACGACAACGGTGAGGCCGCCGACCCGGTCAACACCGCGAGCGGGAACTTCTTCGACACGGTGGTCGACATCGAGGGGCCCGGCGCCCTGGGCGAGGACCTCCTCGGCCGCACCTACAACTCCCGTGACCCCGGCACGGTGGTCGACCCGGCGACGGGCAGGCCCGGGATCTTCGGGCTCGGGTGGACATCGTGGCTCGACACCGCGCTGTGGCCGGCCGGGCCCGACGAACTGGTCTACCGGGAGGCCACCGGTCGTCAGGTCGACATCGTCCGCACGTCGAGCGGCCCGTGGACGTCCCCGTCCGACCTGCCGGCAACGGTCTCCGACATCGTCGGGGGGCGGGAGATGACGTTCGTCGACGGCCGGTCGCTCACCTTCGACGCGGAGGGCCGGATCCTCGCGGCCGATGACGGAGAGGGCGAGACGGCCGAGGTGGCACGGGACGCGACCACGCACGTCCCCGAGGAGGTCGTCTTTCGTCGCCACGGGGTCGAGCGGGCCCGTCTCGAGCTCAGCGACTCTGACGACGACGGGCTGGTCGACCTGGTGGAAGGCCCCGGAGGCGTCCTCCGCGCCTACACCTACTCGGGCGGTCAGCTGACGTCGGTGTCGGTGCCCCACCTGTCGGGCCAGCCGGCTCCGGCGGCCGAGACCTACGTCTGGGGCACCGGTCGGATCGAGGAGGTTCGGACCGAGGTCGGTGGGGGTGATCCGGCCGTGGTCCGGGCCGCCAACACCTACGACGGGCGTGGTCGGGTGACCACCCAGGTCCAGGCCGACGGGGACACCACGACGTTCAGCTATGGCCCCCTGGACACCACCGGGCGGCGGACCACGACGGTGACCCACACCGGGAGCTCGTCGACGGAGACCTACGTCTACGTCCACGACGTGGCCGGGCGGGTCCTCGGTGTCGAGGACCCCGATGGCAACGACGTCGGGGTCACGTGGAGCAACCGGCGGGCCGCCACCGCCACGTCGCGGTCCGGCGCGGTCACGACCTACTCCTACGACGCCCAGGGCCGGGTGGTCGAGGTCGCGCTCCCGGACCCCGCCGACCCTGGGACGTCCGACCGGT
The DNA here is from genome assembly GCA_964416885.1 of uncultured Iamiaceae bacterium. Classification (GTDB taxonomy): domain Bacteria; phylum Actinomycetota; class Acidimicrobiia; order Acidimicrobiales; family Iamiaceae; genus Iamia. The sequence goes on along the minus strand of CAYQGF010000236.1, from coordinate 261 downwards.
CCGAGGAGGTCACCTACTGCACCGCTGCTCCCGACGACCTTCGGGTGCGGTCGCTCACCGACGCCGCCGGCATGGTGACCGAGTACGCCTATGGCGACCCGGGCGATCCCGGGTACCCCTGCGGGGGGACGGGCACCATGCCCTCGTCGGTGACGGCCGCGGCAGGGACGGCCGACGAGGCCACGACCGAGGTCGAGTGGACGGCGGACCTGCCGACGAAGGTCACCGACGCCGACGGCGTCGTCACCCGCTACCGGTGGG
>CAYQGF010000235.1:0-6305 GCA_964416885.1 uncultured Iamiaceae bacterium | reverse complement strand
TGGGAGGAGTTCCGGGCGCTCGACGACGTGTCGTTCTCGGTCCAGCAGGGCGAGACGCTCGCCATGCTCGGCCACAACGGCTCGGGCAAGTCGACGTTGCTCAAGTGCGTGGCCGGCACCCTGCGGCCCACCTCCGGGCGCATCACCACCCGGGGCCGGCTCGCCGCCCTCCTGGAGCTGGGCGCCGGCTTCCACCCGGACCTGACCGGCCGGGAGAACGTCTTCCTCAACGGCTCGATCCTCGGCTTCTCCAAGGGCCAGGTCGAGGAGATCTTCGACGACATCGTCGACTTCGCCGAGCTGGAGGACTTCATCGACCTCCAGGTCAAGCACTACTCGTCGGGCATGTACGCCCGGCTGGGCTTCGCCGTGGCCATCAACGTCGACCCGGACATCCTGCTGGTCGACGAGGTCCTGTCGGTGGGCGACGAGGCCTTCCAGCGCAAGTGCATCGACCGGATCCGCCGGATGCAGCGCGACGGGCGCACGATCCTCGTCGTGTCCCACGCCACCGACACGGTGCGGCAGATCTGCGACCGGGCGGTCGTGCTCGACCACGGGAAGATGCTGGCCGACACCAACCCGGGCGAGGCGATCCACGTGTTCCGCGCCGCGCTCGCGGCCCGGGGCATGGAGGTCCCGCTGTCGGCCGAGGACGCCGGCCACGACCCGGCCACCATCGCCGACCCGGTCACCGGCGAGATGCCGATCATCGTCGGGCCGGCGGCCCTGGTGCCCGAGCCCGGTGCGACCGTGGCGATCCGCCACGTCGTCGCCGAGTACCCCGACCCCCAGGCCGACCACCTGATCGCGGGCGAGCCGCTCAAGATCCGCATCGGCTACGCCGCGACCGGGATGATCACCGACGTCGCCTTCGGCATCGAGATCTTCGACGAGGACGGCACCCGGCTGATGGGGACCTCGACCGATGTCCTGGAGCAGTACATCCACGCAGTGAACGGGGAGGGCGAGGTCACCTTCGTGTTCGACCACATGCCGCTGCTCGACGGTCGCTTCCCCCTGGTCATCACCATCCACTCCCACGACGGCGGCACCATCTACGACGAGCGGGAGTTCGAGGACTCCTTCTCGGTGATGAACCCCACCCGCGCCCGGGGCATCGTCCACTTCCCGGTCAAGGTCGACCACCTCTTCCACTTCTGACCCCGACGGCTCCGTTCCTGGCCCGACGACGTAGGGTCGCCGCCATGCGCGTGGTGGTGACGGGGAGCACCGGGCTGGTGGGGCGGGAGGTCGTGGCCGCGGCCACGGCCCGGGGGTGGGAGGTGACCGGGCTGGCCCGGTCCGAGGCCCGGCCATGCGACCTCACCGACCGGGCCGCGGTCGACGAGGCGGTCGCCGGCGCCCGGCCCGACCTGATCGTTCACTGCGCCGCGCTCGCCGACGTCGACCGGTGCGAGCGGGAGCCCGAGGAGGCCCACCGCCAGAACGTCGACGCCACCGCCCACGTGGCGGCGGCCGCCGACCGGGCCGGCGCCCACCTGGTGCACATCTCGACCGACTACGTCTTCGACGGGACGGCCCACACGCCCTACGACGTCGACGACCCGACCGGGCCGATCCAGGAGTACGGCCGCTCCAAGCTGGCCGCCGAGGCCACCGTCGAGGCCACGGCCGGGCCGGCGGCCACGATTGTCCGCACGTCGTGGGTCTCCGGCGCCCACGGTCGCAGCACGGTCCGCACGATCATCGAGGCCGCCGATGCCGGCCGGCCGCTGCGCTTCATCACCGACCAGGTGGGCCAGCCGACGGTCGCCACCGACCTGGCCGACCGCCTGCTGGCGCTCGGCGAGGCCCGGACCGGCGGCATCGTCCACGTCAGCGCCGTCGGACCGATGAGCTGGTTCGAGCTGGCCCGCACGGTGCTGGCGGCCGCCGGGCGCGACCCCGATGTCGTCCAGCCCGTCTCCCTCGCCGAGACCGTGGCCGACCGCCCCGCGCCCCGACCGGCCTACTCGGTCCTCGACGGCCGCTCCCTGGTCGCCGCCGGCATGGAGCCCATGCCCACGTCGGTCGAGTGCCTCGACGCCCTGGCCCGCCGGATCGGCCGCCGCTAGTTGAAGCCGCGGTTGTCCTGCTTGAGGGCGGTGTCGACGCTGAGGGCCGCGGCCACCACGAGCGACCGGAGCGGCTCGTCCAGCGGGCGGTGGATCGTCACCACGTAGTTGTCGGCGGTGGTGAAGAGGGTCTTGGCCAGCCCCTCCCACGTCTTGGTGATGCGGGCCACCTCGGCGCCGGTGTGGTCCTGGATGTTGAAGTTCCAGGCCCGCCAGTTCTCGGCGTTGAGCGAGCCGACGGCCTGCCCGTTGCTGACGAGGGAGAAGCGGATCTTGCCGATGGCGTTCTCCTGGATGATCTCGCCGATCGGCGCCCCGTCCCCCCGCTCGATCTGGAACTTGGACTTGATGAACTTGGCGGGTCGGGTGATGCGGAGCAGCGCCGCGCCCGAGGCGTCGACGATCTCCAGCTTGTGGGTCATGTACTGGTCGAAGGAGGTGAGCGCCCGCATGACCTTCTTCGCCGCCGTCTGGCCGACCTGGCGCACCGCCGCGATCTGGGTGCCGTTCTGGTCGTAGACGGCGTACTCGTTGGTGATCTCGATGACCTTGGCCTTCTGGTTCACCACCAGGACCGGCTCGGTGAAGAGAGTGCCTCCGCCGACGGGGGCGCCGACGGCCGTGCCGGCCCGGGCCACCTGGGCCTGGACCTCGGCGGCCGAGTCGGTGCCGGCCGGGATCACCAGGCTGTCCTGGTCCTCGGTGACCGGCTGGCCGCCTCGGATCAGGTGCGCGGTCCAGACCGTGCCGTCGTACCAGCGTTGCTCGCCCCGCTGGTACGGGTCGGGGTACCAGCCGGCGGGGGTGCCTCCGGGCGTGCTCATGTCAACGGGCTCCTTCGTCCGGCGCTCGGGGGCGCGCCGCTCGATCGCATCATGCCGCCCCGATCAGGCCGTGTAGGTGAGGCGGCCACCGTCGAGGACGATGCGGCCGTCGTCGCCCGTGGTCTGGAACAGGGCCTCGCCGGCACCGGTGTCCCACATGCGGACGGTGAGCCGTTCACCGGGGAGCACCGGCGACGAGAACCGGCCCTCCATCGACCGGAACCGGGCCGGGTCGCCACCGCACATCCGGTGGAGCAGGGCCCGCCCGGTGAAGCCGTAGGTGCACAGGCCGTGGAGGATCGGCCGGTCGAACCCTCCCATCGCCGCGAACGACGGGTCGGAGTGCAGCGGGTTGCGGTCCCCCGACAGGCGGTAGAGGAGGGCCTGGTCGCTGCGGGTGACGTAGGCCTGCTCGTGGTCGGGCGCCCGCTCGGGCGGCGGGTTCTTCGGGCCGCTCGGGCCCCGGTCGCCGCCCCAACCGCCCTCGCCCCGGATGAAGGCCGACATGGTGACGGTGAACAGCGGCCGGCCCGTGGCGGTGTCGGTCGACACCGAGCGCAGCTCGACCAGCGCCCCCTTGCCCTTGTCGTAGATGCCGGTGACCTCGCCGACGGTCTCGACCTCGCCCTCGACCGGGATCGGGCCGTGGAGCTCGATCGCCTCCTCGCCGTGGACGAGCATCGCCGGGTTGAACGACCCGATCGACGCGAACGCCCCGCCCCCACCGGCGCCGAGCACGACGGCCATGGTGGGCAGCACCCGCTGCTCCACGCCGTTGGTGTTCTCGGTGGTGAAGGCCAGCTCGTCGAGCGGGTCGACGGCGCCCGCACCCACCCCGAGGGCGTAGAGGATGGCGTCCTTGGAGGTCCACGACCGGCGGGCGGGGTCGCTCTTCGAACCGACGGCGTCAGGGTTGATGGGCACGATTCCTCCCTACTCCGGCTCGATGGCCGAGACCATCTCCTCGGCTGAGCCTCGGAGAGGATGGCACTGTGCTTGCTGGGTCGCCTTCGGCTCCGCCGACGTCCACGACCGGCGGGCGGGGTCGCTCTTCGAACCGACGGCGTCAGGGTTGATCGGCATGGCCGGGACCCTACCCAGGCCCGCCGAGCAGTGGGGCCAGCCGGGCGGTCAGGGCCTCGTCGTCGCCGTCGACCTCGACGACCTTCGTGCGCGACGTGGCGCCCCGGACCAGGCGGACGTGCCGCCGCCGGACGCCGAGGGCCTCGGCCACCGCGGCCAGCGCGGCCTCGGTGGCCGCCCCATCCACGGCCCGGGCGGCCACCCGGACGGCCAGGTCGCCGGTCGGCCCGGTGCCGCCGACACCGGGCCGGCGGGCACCGGGCGTGACCCGGATCGTCAACCGCACGGGACCGTCCGCCGGACCACTCAGGTCTCGTCGTAGCCGAACATGTTGGCGTTGGGACGGGCGTCGGCGACGAGCTGGCTGGCGATCTCGCCGATCAGGGCCGGGTCGAGCACCGGCTCGGCGGTCGGGCCGCGGTGCCACCCCTCCGACACCGACAGGGCCTGGCCGGTGATGTCGAACACCCGGCCGGTGACGTGGCTGCTCTCGGGCGAGGCCAGCCACACCACGATCGGGGCGATCCACTTGGGCGACATCTTCTCCTTGGTCGCCTCGTCGGCCTGGCCCATCCCCAGGTTCTCGGTCATCCGGGTGAGGGCGGCCGGGGCGATGGCGTTGACGGTGACGCCGTAGCGGGCCAGCTCCTTGGCCGCGATGATCGTGAAGGCGGCGATGCCGGCCTTGGCCGCGCCGTAGTTGGTCTGACCCACGTTGCCGTAGATGCCCGAGGGCGACGACGTGTTGATGATGCGGCCGACGACCTCCTCGCCCGCCTTCGACTGCTCCCGCCAGTAGGCGGCGGCGTGCCGGGCCGGGGCGAAGGTGCCCTTGAGGTGGACCTGGATCACCGCGTCCCACTCGGCCTCGGTCATGTTGGTCAGCATCCGGTCGCGCAGGATGCCGGCGTTGTTGATCACCACGTCGAGCCGGCCGAAGGTGTCGACGGCCTGCTTGACGAGGTTCTCGGCCCCGTCCCAGCTGGAGATGTCGTCGCCGTTGACGACGGCCTCGCCGCCGGCGGCGACGATCTCGTCGACGACGTCCTGCGCCGGCCCGGTGGAGCGGCCGCTGCCGTCCATCTCGCCCCCGAGGTCATTGACCACGACCTTCGCACCCTGCTCGGCGAGCATCAGCGAGTGCTCGCGCCCGATCCCCCGTCCCGCCCCGGTGACGATGCACACCCGTCCGTCGCAGATCCCTGTCATCCTCGCTCCTCGTCAGCGCATGTCCGGTTCGGGCCCGGTGCCCGACCGACGGGGAGCATCATGGCAGCCCACCCCGGACCGGCGCGTCTGCCTCGGGATCCCGGGGGCCGACCTGGCAACCTGGGAGGGTGCGTCGCTTCCGTGCCCGGTCCGTTCTCGGCGTCGGCCTCCCGGCCGTCGTCGTCGTGCTGTTCTTCGGCGCGTGGGCCTTCGACACCACCGCGGCCGCCGACGGCCCGCTCCGCAACGTCGAGCTCGAGGGCCAGCCGGTCGACGCCCGGGACGTGACGGGCCTGCGGGCCGCGGTCGCCGACGTCGCCGAGGACTTCGCGGCCCGGGAGGTCCGCATCGACACCGGCGAGCAGATCCTCGAGTCGACCGCCGGTGACCTGGGGCTGAGCCTCGACCAGGAGCCGACCGTCCAGGCCCTGCTCGACGAGGGCCGGACCGGGAGCACGATCCTCCGCCCCTTCGCCTGGGCCGCGTCGTTCGCCTCCCCCTTCGACGTCCGGGCCACCTACGAGCTGCGCAGCGACCAGCTCTCCCTCAAGCTGGCCGGGCTCCAGGGCGACGGCTTCCGGCAGCCGGTCGAGCCCGAGGTCGTCGCCGCCCCCGAGGGCGTCACCATCGAGCCCGGCGTCCCCGGCAGCGCCCTCGACCCCGACGAGGTCGGCGAGGCCCTGATGGCGGCGGCCCGGGCCGGCGAGGACCCGATCACCATCGACGCCGAGCCGATCGAGCAGGCCCCCGAGACCACCGACGAGCAGGCCCAGGAGGTCGCCAACGAGGCGAACCGCATCACCGAGCAGCCCTTCGTGGTCACCGTCGCCGGGCACCAGGCCACCTTCCAGCCCGACGAGCTGCGGACCTGGCTCCAGCCCAGCCGGACCGCCGACGGCTACGCCCTCAACTTCGACGGCGAGGCGATCGGCACCGCCCTGGTCGACCGGATCGGGCCCCTCGGCGCCTCCGAGCCCCAGGACGCCCGCTTCGACGTGGTGAACGGGGCCGTCCAGATCATCCCGGCCGTCACGGGGCTGGCGTGCTGCGGCGACGACGCCTCGAGCCTGATCGCCAACGCCCTCCGGGCCAACCAGCACTCGCTCGAGCT
>CAYQGF010000234.1:0-6311 GCA_964416885.1 uncultured Iamiaceae bacterium | reverse complement strand
CCGTGTCGCTGGTGACCGACTCCGGCTACCGCGAGGAGTTCTTCGACGAGGTCGTGGGCCAGGTCCGCCAGGCCCTCGCGGTGCGGACCGTCTACCTCGCGGTCCGCTCGGGTGACGGCGGCCCCGGTTCGTCCTGATCGAGGGCGGCGAGCCCGGCGACGAGCGTCCGCAGGCGGGTCAGCTCCCGGTGGTGCTGGCGGGACAGGGCGGCCAGCACCTCCTCCCCGGCCGGGGTGAGGAGGACGAGGGTGCGGCGGGCGTCGGCCGGGTCGTGATGCCGCTCGACCAGCCCGGCGTCGGCCGCCCGGGCCACCAGCTCGGTGGCCGAGTGGCGCTTGAGGAACAGGGCGTCGGCCACGTCGGTCACCGACGCCGGCGCCGGCCCGGGGTGGCCCCGCACGGCGAGGAGCAGCTGGTGCTGCTGCGGTGTGAGCCCGGCGGCGCGGGCGGCGTCGGCCGAGAAGGCCAGGAAGCGCCGCAGCTCGGTGCGGAAGGCGGCCAGCGTCCGGTAGTCGGCGTCCCTCATCGGGCCGCCTCGACCTCCTGGCGGTGGCGCTGGGTCTCGATGACCCGGAGCGGACCGGTGAGGGCGAGGGCGACCAACGACGCCAGCATCACCGTCGGCAACAGCCGGATCCCGGCCATCTCGGTGACGACCAACGCCGAGCCCAAGGGGGTCTTGGTGACGCCGACGTTGCACCCGACCATCATCGCCGTGACCAGCACCCACTGGTTGGTCGACGGGACGGCGGCGTGCACCGCGGAGCCGACCATGGCCCCGGCGAAGAACAGCGGGATGATGAACCCGCCCCGCCACTCGCCGGCCACGCAGACGACCGCGCCGACCAGCTTGGCCGCCGCGGCCAGGAGCAGGGTGCCGACCACCAGGGGGCCGGTGACCATGTCGTGCAGCACCGTCTCGCCGTTGGTCAGGACGTGCGGGTTGGCCAGGGCGAGCAGCCCGAGCGCGGCGCCGGCGACCGCGGGCCGGGTGGTCTGGGGCAGGCGGCCGGTGAGGCTGCGGGCCGCCTTCACACCGAGGGCGAAGGCGTAGGCGACGACCGCGCTGAGCACGCCACCGACCGCGGCCCAGGCCAGGTCGGCCAGGTGGAGGGAGGCGACGCCGGGCAGGTCGAAGATCGGCTCCAGCCCGTGCCCGGACGCCACCACGTACACCGCGTAGCCGGCCATGGCCCCGACCGAGGCGGGGAGGATGGCCTCGTGGTGCTCGATGCCGCGCCGGTGGGGGATCTCCAGGGCGAAGATCGTCGCCCCGATCGGTGAGCCGAACAGGGCGGTGAACCCGGCGGCCATGCCGGTGATGGTCAGCACCCGGAGCCGCCGCTGGTCGACGCCGAAGCGGTGCCCGAGCCGCCCGGCCAGCGCCCCGGTGGTCTGCACCAGCGGCGCCTCGGGGCCGATCGTCCCGCCCGCGCCCACGCACAGCAGCGACACCGGGATCAGCGAGCGCAGGGTCCGCAGCTCGTAGCGGCCGCCGATGACGTGGATGTCGTCGACGAGGAGCTCGACGTTCGACGTCGGCCCGGCCTTGGCGACCACCGCGGCGACCGCCACGCCGACCCCGACCAGGATGACCAGGTGGGGCCCGGCCGGCCAGTGGTCGGGGCCGAGCAACCGTTCGGCGACCATCAGGAGGGCCAGGTAGCCGGCTCCGGCGATGCCGCCGGCGACCCCGGCGGCCACCACGAGGAGGGAGAACCGTGACGGCACGGAGTCCTGGAGCCAGTCGGGCAGGTCGTCTCGACGCACGAGGAAGGATCGTAGAGCGATCCTTCCTCCCGCTCGCGCCGCGCGCCCGCCGCGCCCGTTCTGACCGAGGAGGAGCGCGCCGACGACCTCCCGGACGGTCAGAACCGGCGCGGACCGCGTCAGGCGGCGCGGGGTGCCGAGGGGGTGGGCTCGGCGGAGGCGACCAGCTCGGCCAGGCGGGCGGCGGCCGCCCGCTTGCCGATGCGGCGGCAGCCGAGCCCGGCCTGGCGGGCGACGACCCGGCGCTCGGCGCGCAGCTTGGCCAGGCCCTGGCGCACCAGGACGAGCGGCGGCTTCCGGCCCTCGCGCAGGTCGCGGGTGAGGCGACGCCAGAAGGTGACCAGGGCCGGCGAGCGCAGCAGCAGGGCGTCGGCGAGCAGGCCCTCCTGGTCCAGGCGACCGACCACCTCGGCGGCGAAGATGCCCTCGGCGACCACCACCGGCGCCCCGTCGAGCGAGACGGCCCGGCACCCGACCCGGGCGTCGTCGGCGAAGCTGTAGGTCGGGACGTCGGCCCGGCCGGTGCGGCACAGGTCGCCGAGCGTCGCCACCGCGGCATCGGCATCCCACGAGCGGGGGTCCTCCCAGTCGACCATCCCCCCGGCGGTCGGCATGTCGGGGGCGTCGCCGTCGCGGTAGAAGTCGTCGAGGGCGACGATGGGGGCGCCGGACCGCTCGGCCAGCCGGGTCTTGCCGCACCCCGACGGTCCGGCCAGCACGACCACGCGTGCCGTGAGCGGGACCGTCGCCCTCTCGGTCGGGGCCTCCGTCCCCCGGTGCGGAGCTCCCGTTGCCACGGGCAGGCATCCTCGCGCGCGAGGCTCGCCCCCGTGCAGGGAGCCGAGGACCACCACGCCGCCGACACCGGTCACGACGAGCGCATCGGGGTGGCGATCGTCGGCCTGGGCATCGGCCGGCTGCACCTGATCTCCTTCGCCGAGCTGGCGTCGCGCTACCGGGTCGTGGCCGTGGCCGACCTCGACGAGGCCCGGGCCGTCGAGGTCGCGGGCTGGCTGCGCGGCGTGCGGGCGGTGACCTCGCTCGACGAGGTGCTGGCCCTCGACGAGGTGGACGTCGTCGCCCTCTGCACCCCGCCGTACCTGCACCGCGAGCACGTCGAGCGCTGCGTGGCCGCCGGCAAGGACGTCATCTGCGAGAAGCCGCTCGTCGGGTCGGTCCGCGAGGTCGACGGCCTGATCGAGCTGGAACGGACCTCCGGCCGCCGCATCGTCCCGGTGTTCCAGTACCGGTTCGGGCGGGGGCTCCAGACACTGAGGGCGCTGGCCGACGAGGACCGCACCGGTCGGCCCTACCTCACCACCGTCGAGGTGGCCTGGAAGCGGGGCCAGGACTACTACGACGAGGCGGCGTGGCGGGGCCGGTGGGCCACCGAGCTGGGCGGCACCCTCACCGTCCACGCCCAGCACCACATCGACATGGTCCTGCACGTGCTCGGCCCGCCCGCCTCGGTGTGGGCCACCACCGCCACCCTCGTGAACGAGGGGGTCGAGACCGAGGACTGCGCCGCGGTCGTGCTCCGCTACGCCGACGGCTCGCTGGTCACCCTGTCGGCCACCACCGGGTCGGCCGCCGAGGTGTCGCGGCTGCGGTTCTGCTTCGAGCGCCTGACGGCCGAGTCGTCGACCGCCCCCTACAACCCCGGCGCCGAGCCGTGGACGTGGACCGCCATGGCCCCCGACGACCAGGCCGACCTCGACGCCTTCGTCGCGGCCCGTCCCGAGGCCCCCGAGGAGTTCGTCGCCCTGTTCGCCCTGGAGGCCGATGCCCGCGAGGCTGGTGCCCCACCGCCCGTCACCCTGGCCGAGGCCCGCTCGGTCCTGGAGGTCCTCACCGCCGTGTACGTGTCCGCTCGTGAAGGCCGAGAGGTCGCCCTGCCGCTGCCCGCCGACCACCCCGCCCTCGACGGGTGGCAGCCGTGAGCGCCACCGAGGTCCGCACCACCGACGACGGCATCGACGTCGGCGGGCTCTGGACCTACTGCTGGGCCGCCTCCCGCCGGCCGATGGTCCATCCGGTGGCCACGCCCGCGGGCCACGTCCTCACCCGGGACGCGCCCGACGACCACCCGTGGCACCACGCCCTCTGGTTCACGATCAAGTTCGTCGACGGCGACAACTTCTGGGAGGAGTACGACGCCTACGGCGTGCTCCGCCATCGGGGCCAGCCCATCGTCGAGAAGGGGGCCGACGGCCGGGTCGTCGTGCGGGGGACGCTCGACTGGGTCCGGCCCGACCGGGAGACGGTGGCCCTGGTCGAGCAGCGGACCTGGGCCCACGTGCCCCTCGCCGACGACGCCTACGCCATCGACCTCGACACCACCTTGGTCAGCGCGTCCGATGCCGACGTGCACTACGACCGCACGCCGTTCACCACCTGGGGCGGCTACGGCGGGCTCACGGTGCGGGGCGCGGGGGACTGGACCGACACCACGCTGATGGTCGACGACGGCTCGACCCACGAACGGGTGCTGGGCGACGCCTCCCGCTGGTGCGACCTCACCGGCACCGTGCCGGGCGGCTCGGGTGACAGGGCCGGGATCGCCCTGCTCGACCACCCGGGGAACCGGCGCCACCCGACGCCCTGGTACGCCAGCACCCGGGCCGACACCTATGGCGACGAGGGGTGGAGCAACTTCCTCAACGCCGCCTTCCTCTGGCACGACGGCCTGGACGTGCCCGCGGGCGACGAGCTGCGGGTGCGCCACCGGGTCGTGGTCCACGACGGCCGCTGGACCGCCGCGCAGGTCGAGGCTGCCTGGGAGGCCTACACCGCCGAGCCCTGAGGCATGCGAACACATGTTCGGTAGCATGCCCGGGCATGGGGTTCGACAACCCTCCTGTTCCGTGGTCCGAGCTGGAGCGCACGCTGTCGGGACGGCCCCGGCCCGGGGCGCACCGGGGCGTCCCCACCGACGGGGGCGACAGCCCGGCCTGGTCCTCGCACCGGGGCACCTACGAGCCGCCGCCCGACCTGGTCGACGGGCGCGCCCGGCGGGCCCGCCGGGACCGGGAACGTCACCACGGCCGGGCCCCGGCCTACGCCGAGCTCCACTGCCGGTCGAACTTCAGCTTCCTGGAGGGCGCCTCCCACCCCGAGGAGCTGGTGGAGGAGGCGGCCCGGCTCGACCTCGAAGCCCTGGCCATCACCGACCGCGACGGCTTCTACGGCGTGGTCCGCCAGTCCGAGGCCGCCGCCGCGGTGGGCGTCCCGGCCGTCTACGGCGTCGACCTCGGCCTGGTCGGCGGTGACGGCGCCGGCCGGGGCCGGGTCGTCGTCCTGGCCCGGGGACCGGAGGGGTACGCCACGCTGGCCACCGCGGTCAGCCGGGGCCAGATGGCGGGGGAGAAGGGAGCGCCCCGGCTGACCCTCGCCGACCTGGCCGCCGTCGGGGGCCGGGGAGCACCGGGCGAGGGGAGCTGGGTCGTGCTCACCGGCGGGGCCGACGGGCTGGTGCCCGCGGCCCTGATGGCGGAGGGGCCGGAGGGCGCCCGCGGCCGGCTCCAGGAGCTGGTGTCCGCCTTCGGGGCCGAGAACGTCATGGCCGAGGTCTGGGACCACGGCGACCCCGTCGACGCGGCCCGCAACGACGCCCTGGTCGACATGGCCCTGCGCTCCGGGGTCGAGGTCGTCGCCACCAACGACGTCCGCTACGCCACCCCGGCCCGGCGCCGGCTGGCCACGGCCCTGGCCGCGGTGCGGGAGCGGCGGGGCCTCGACGACCACGACCCCTGGCTGCCGGCCGCCGCCACCGCCCACCTCCGCTCCGGCGCCGAGCAGGCCCGCCGCTTCGCCCGCTACCCCGGCGTGGTCCAACGGGCCGCCGCCCTCGGCCGCGACCTGGCCTTCGACCTCCAGCTCGTCGCCCCCAACCTGCCCCCGTTCACCGCCCCCGACGGCCGCCCGGTCGACGAGATGGCCTACCTGCGGGAGGTCACCGAGCAGGGGGCGACCGAGCGCTACGGCAGTGCCCGCCCGGCCCCCGGCTCCCGGTCGGCCGACGACCCGCTCGTCCGGGCCTGGGCCCAGATCGACCACGAGCTGACCCTGATCGGGAAGCTCCGCTTCCCCGGCTACTTCCTCGTGGTGTGGGACATCGTCCGCTTCTGCCGGGAGCAGAGGATCTTCTGCCAGGGCCGGGGGTCGGCGGCCAACTCGGCGGTCTGCTACGCCCTCGGCATCACCGCGGTCGACTCGGTGCGGTACGGCCTGCTGTTCGAGCGCTTCCTGTCCGCCGAGCGCGATGAACCACCGGACATCGACATCGACATCGAGTCGGGCCGGCGGGAGGAGGTCATCCAGTACGTCTACCGACGCCACGGCCGCCGGCACACCGCCCAGGTCGCCAACGTCATCAGCTACCGGGGCCGCTCGGCGGTGCGCGACATGGCCCGGGCGCTGGGCTACGCCCCCGGCCAGCAGGACGCCTGGGCCAAGCAGCTCGACCGGTGGGGGTCGCTCGCCGCCCTGGGCGGGGCCACGGGGAGGAGCCGATCACCGGACCGGGTGGGGTGCCGGCCGAG
>CAYQGF010000233.1:6129-6312 GCA_964416885.1 uncultured Iamiaceae bacterium | reverse complement strand
TCGCAGACGATCAGGGGGACGTGGTAGCTCTCGTCCCACCAGCCCAGCTTCTCGACCAGCCAGTGGTCGCCCATCTGGTCGCCGTGGTCGGAGGTCAGCACCACGAGGGTGTCGTCGAGCAGGCCCTGCTCGCCCATCCAGCCCAGCAACCGGCCCAGCTGGTCGTCGACCTCGGCCATCATC
>CAYQGF010000233.1:0-6119 GCA_964416885.1 uncultured Iamiaceae bacterium | reverse complement strand
ATGGAGGGCGGCGGCCGCGTCGCGGTCGGTCAGGCCCCGGAAGTCGGGGACGTCCTCGGCCTTGTAGGTGTCGTGGTAGCCGACGGGGTTGCGGTAGGGCGGGTGGGGCCGGATGAAGCTGGCGTGGACGAACCACCCGTCGCCGTCGTCGCGCCGGCGGAACCAGTCGATCAGGGAGTCGACGAGGAAGGCGGTCTCGGTGTCGTCGGGGCCGTAGTGGCCGGGCGCCCACCACTCGCTGCGGGCGTCGGCGCCGGGGAAGGAGGTATCGGGCCGGTAGAGGTCACGGGGGTCGGAGGGGACGTCGACGCCGCGGCCCGCCAGCCACCGGGCCCACGCCAGCGGCCCCTCCCCCTCGGACGGGTCGTTGAGGGCGACCTCGAACCCGTCGAGCACCCCCTCGTAGGTGAAGAGCCGGGGGTCGTCGGGCGGCACGCCGCGGGGGTCGACGGTGGTGTCGGTGTAACCGAACAGGGTGGGGGTGTAGCCGGCGTCACGGGCGAGGTGGGCCACGTTGGTGAACCGGGCGTCGAGCGGCGTGCCGTTGAGCACCGACCGGTGGTTCTGGGCGTACATGCCGGTGTGGAGGGTCGTGCGCGACGGCCCGCACGGGGCGATGTTGGCCCAGTGCCGGGCGAAGCGGACACCCCGAGCGGCCAGGGCGTCGAGGGTCGGGGTCCGCACCAGCGGGTGGCCGGCGGCCGAGAGGCAGTCGCCCCGCCACTGGTCGACGGTGACGTAGAGGACGTTGCCGGCGGGCACCGGGCCGGTGGCGGTCACGACGGGGGGAACGGCTGGGCCTCGGCGCCCGCCATCTGACGTTCGAGCTCGCCGAACAGCCAGGCCCGGAACCGCCGCAGCTCCGCGGTCGGCGGCGGGGTCAGGAGGCGACCGTCGTCGGTGGCGGCCTCGGCCGCCTCGGCGGCCCGGAGGACCCCGAGGACCTGGGCCGGGTCGTCGGGGTACTCGGCCTCCAGGTCGACCACGTCGCGCCCGGCGGCGCGGGCCGCTTCGGCCTGGTCGAGCAGGGCGACCCGCACGTCCCGCAGCGCCTCGCGCTGGACGACGATGCCCTCGACCACGTCGTCGGCGACCGGGGCCCCGGCACCGAGGGTCGCGATCTGGACCTCGCGCTGCACCCCGTCGAGGAGCTCCTGGAGCTCGATGAACAGCGCGACGGGCACGGCCCGGTACCGGATCAGGGTCATGCGTCCTCCTCCCACGACAACTCGAACCACACCGACTTCCCGCCGGGGCCGACCTCGGTGCCCGACGTGGTGGCGAGCGACTCGACCAGGTGGAGGCCCCGGCCCGAGGCCGCCTCGGGACCGTAGTCCCGGGTGTGCGGCGGGCGGGGGTCCTCGTCGTGGACCTCGACGCGCACGCCCCGGGACCGGTCGATGACGACGGTGAAGGGGGTGCGGGCGTGGAGCACGGCGTTGGTGGCCAGCTCGCTCACCAGCAGGACGCAGGTCTCGACCACGGTGCCGTCGATGCCCCACGCCTGCAGCGTGGCTGACGCGAACCGCCTGGCGCGGCCGACGCTCAAGGGCTCGGCATCGAGGCGGATCCTGTCGCCCATCGGCGGCCCAGAGTATCCATCCGCCACGGGCCGGCCCCGGACCGGGAGCACCCGTCGGCGCTGGTCGCGGTGGGCCGGATGGTGCTCCCTGCCGCCCGGTGTGCCCGGCCTCGGCGCCGCTCTTGCCAGACTCTCGGTATGGCCTCCTCCGCCCCCCTCCGCCGCGGCAGCGGCCGGCGACCGTCCCAGGAGCGCCGCGAGGCCTTCCTCGACGCCGCCGCCACCGCGATCCGCCGGGAGGGCCCGAAGGTGTCGATGGAGACCATCGCCCGGGAGGCCGGGGTCACCAAGCCGATCGTCTACCGGCTCTTCGGCGACCGTGACGGCCTGCTCCAGGCCCTGGGGGAGCGGTTGGCCCGGGAGGTCAACGCCAACGTGGCCGCCGCCCTCGACCGAGCGCCGGGCGACGACCCCAAGGCGATGCTGCGGGCCGCCATCGCCTCCTACGTCGAGCTGATCGACACCGAGACCGACGTGTACCGGTTCGTCTCCGAGCAGATCGGTACCGGGGCCGGCGCCACCCTCACCGGCCTGGCGGCCGAGATCGCCCGCAGCGTCGCCGTCGTGCTGGGCGAGGAGCTGCGCCGCGCCGGTGCCGACTCGGGGGCCGCCGAGCCGTGGGCGTTCGGGATCGTCGGCATGGTGCACCTGTCGGGCGACTGGTGGGTCCGCAACCGCACCCTCCCCCGCGAGCGCCTGGTCACCTATCTGGTCGACCTCCTCTGGGACGGCTTCGGCTCCCTCACCCCCGAAGCCAGCCCCCAGACCGAGTCGTAGCGATCGCCCGTCGGCCGCCGGGCCATCCCCGCCGAAGCTCGCTGCGCTCGCCGGCTCGGGCCGGCGCTCACTCCACCATCCTCCGGGGCTGCCGCCGGGCCCACCGGGCCACACCGCGGGCACTCGACGACCGCCAGGCCGCAGCCCGACGACGATCGAAGACGACGCACCCACGGCCCGGCGCAGCCGCTGGGGAGCCCGAGGGGCCTCCCCTCGGGCGAAGCCGATCGTCGCCGAGGCACGAGGCGTCGTCGGCTGGGTCAGCGCCGAGCGCAGCGAGGCACCGTCAGTTCGAGGAACGGAGCGAGCGCCAGCGAGCGAGTGACGAGAGAGCCTCAGCGCATCTCGTCGGCGGCGGCGAGGAGCTCGTCACGGACGTCGGGGTGGGCGATCGACGCCAGGGCGAAGGCCCGCTCCCGGACGGTGCGGCCCCGCAGGGAGGCAGCCCCGTGCTCGGTGACGACGACGTCGAGCTGGTGGCGGGGCGTGGTGACCACCGACCCGTAGGGCAGCCGGGCCACGATGCGCGACACGCTGCGGCCGCCGCTGGTGGCCAGGGACGGCAGGCAGACGAGGGAGCGGTCCGAGAGCTGGAGCCCGGGGGCGGCGACGAAGTCCTCGTGACCACCGATGCCCGAGAACTGGGTGCCGTCGCGGGTGTCGGCCACGACCTGGCCGAACAGGTCGATCGAGATGGCGCCGTTCACCGTGACCATGGCGTGGTTGGCCGCGATCACCTCGGGGCTGTTCACGACGTCGACGGGCAGGAACCGGACGTCGGGGTTCTCGTGGAGCCACGAGTAGAGCTCGGCGGTGCCGGCGGCGAAGGTCGTGATCGACACGCCGTCGTAGACCCCCTTGCGGGCGTTGGTGACCTTGCCGGCCTGGTGGAGCTTCATCAGCCCGGTGGTGAACATCTCCGAGTGGATGCCGTAGTCGCCGCCGTCGCCGGCCGCGAGCCGGCCGACCACGCTCGACGGGATCGACCCGATGCCGGTCTGGAGCGTCGCCCCGTCGGGCACGAAGGGCCGCACCAGCTCGGCGATGGCCTCGTCGATGGGGCCGGCCTCGGGCTCGGGCAGCACGAACGGGTCGCGGTCGGACTCGACCAGCACGTCGATCTGGTCGACCGGGATGCGGTGGGGATGGCCCTCGACCCCGAACGTGCGGGGCAGCTTGGGGTTGACCTCGACGATCAGCATCCGTTCGGGGTCGCGTCCGGCCCGGTTGAGCTCGCCGACGGTCGCGCCGGCGTGGACCGACAGGCTGCACATGCCGTCGGCGTCGGGCGGGGCCGCGCTGGTGGCCATCACCCGCGGCGGCCGGCGCTCGAGGACGGGGGCGAAGCGCCGGAAGTCGGCCGGGACGAACTGGATGTCGGCCCCCGAGGCCAGCAGGAAGCGCTCGGCCGGGCCGAAGAACCCGCTCAGGTGGCGGACGTTGGGGTGCAGGAACAGCTGGTAGAGGTCGACGAGGAGGGCGCCGCCGACCTCGAGGTCCTCCCAGTCGGTGCGCTCACCGAGGGCGTGGAGGAGGGCGCCGGGCTGCCCCGGGCCGAGGGGGATGCCGAGGGTGTCGACCGGCCGCAGCAGGGCCGCGGCCTCCTCGGGGGTGCAGAGGGCGGGCGCCATGGCGGTTCAATCTGCCACGCCATCGGGCCCCGGGCCCCACCGGGGCCTCGATCGCGGCACGGCCCCGGGGCGTCGGTAGGTTCGGCCGGATGGACGCCGCCCCCGACGACGCTCCCCTCGACCCGTTCGTACGGATGATGGCGCTGGAGCCGCACGGCCCCGACACCTACGTCGGCACCGGCCCCCGCTACCCGTGGGGCGGCCTGTACGGCGGCCAGATCGTGGCCCAGGCCCTCCACGCCGCGGCGGCCACGGTCGACCCCACCCACCGCGTCCACTCGCTGCACGCCTACTTCATCCGGCGGGGCGACCACGCCGAGCCGGTCCGCTACGAGGTCGCCCGCACCCGCAACGGCCGCTCCTTCACGACCCGCACGGTGGAGGCCCGTCAGGCCGTCGGGGCGATCCTCTCGCTCTCGGCGTCGTTCCAGGCCGACGAGGACGCCCCCGAGGTCCAGACCAGCGGGATGCCCGACGTCCCCCGCCCCGACGACACCCCGAGCGACTCGTGGAGCGCGGCCTACGAGCGGGTCAGCCTGCCGACCGACACCGAGCGGGGCACGGCGGCGGCGTGGATGCGCCTCGTGCACCCGCTCACCGGCGAGCACGACACGCCGGCGCTCCACGCCGCCGCGCTCGCCTACATGTCCGACGACGTGCCCACCGATGCGGCGCACGCCCTCGACCCCCGGCGCCGGGACTCCACGCCGGACTCGGGGCTGGTGGCGTTCAGCCTCGACCACGCCGTCTGGTTCCACCGGCCGCTCCGGGCCGACGAGTGGCTGCTGCACACGGTGCAGTGCCACGGGCTCATCTCGTCGCGGGGCCTCTCCGTGGGCCACGTCTTCGCGGCCGACGGCACCCACGTGGCGACGGTGACCCAGGAGGTCCTGATCCGCCCCCGCCGCTGACCGGCCCGCGGGGTCAGGTCGAGGTGGACGCGCTGCCGATGACCAGGACGATCACGAAGATCACGTACAGCAGCCAGAAGATGAGCAGGACCGACCCGACGATGCCGCAGATGCGGCCGGCGTTGACGGTGCCCCGGTTGCTGTAGCGGCCCGGGTTGGCGTCGATCTCCTTGAGCGTCTTGTTGCCCATGCTCCACGCGAACGGGGCGCAGAGCTGGCACAGCACGAGGCCGAGGATGCCGAGCACGAGGACGGTGGTGCCCTTCGGGTGCTCCTGTTGGTAGCCGCCCTGCGGGTAGCCGCCGTAGCCGGGAGGTGGGTAGCCCTGCGGGGGGTACGACATGCCGAGACCGTACCCGGCCGTCCGTCGGCCGGCGCGGCTACAGGCGCTCGATGATCGTCACGTTGGCCTGGCCGCCGCCCTCGCACATGGTCTGGAGGCCGTAGCGGCCGCCGGTCTGCTCCAGGTGGTTGAGGAGGGTGGTCATCAGCCGGGCACCGGTGGCCCCGAGCGGGTGGCCCAGGGCGATGGCCCCGCCGTTGGGGTTGACCGTGGCCATGTCGGGCTTCAGCTCCCGCTCCCACGCCAGCACGACCGAGGCGAAGGCCTCGTTGATCTCGACCGCGTCGATGTCGTCCATCGTCAGCCCGGTCTTCTCCAGGGCGTATCGGGTGGCGGGGATGGGGGCGGTGAGCATGAAGATCGGGTCGTCGCCCCGGACGCTCATGTGGTGGATGCGCGCCCGCGGCGTGAGCCCGTGGTCCTTCACCGCTTGCTCGCTGGCGATCAGGAGCGAGGCCGACGCGTCGCTGATCTGGCTGGCGACCGCGGCGGTGACCCGACCGCCCTCGACCAGGGTGGGCAGGCTGCGGATCTTGTCCCAGTTCGGTTCGCGGGGCCCCTCGTCGTGGGCGAGGTCGCCGACGGGGGCGATCTCGGCCTCGAACCGGCCCTCGGCCCGCGCCCGCAGCGCTCGGGTGTGGGACTCGACCGCGAACGCCTCCATCTCGTCGCGGGTGATGTCCCACTTCTCGGCGATCATCTCGGCCCCCCGGAACTGGCTGACCTCGCCGGGCCCGTAGCGGTCGACCCACCCGGGCGACGTGCTGAACGGGTCGGGGAAGCCGAGGTCGGTGGCAAGGGTCATGGCCGAGCTGATCGGGATCTGCGACATCTGCTGGACGCCGCCGGCCACAACCAGGTCGTTCACCCCGGCC
>CAYQGF010000232.1:0-6313 GCA_964416885.1 uncultured Iamiaceae bacterium | reverse complement strand
GAGCTCCTGGTACAGGGCGGTGACGCCGTCGTCGTTGAACCGGCTGGCGACGGTGCCGAACACCGGCATGTCACCGGGCTGGGAGCCGAAGGACTCGGTGTTGCGCACCATCTGACGACCGACGTCGCGGAGGGCATCGTGGCCGCCCCGACGGTCGAACTTGTTGATCGCCACCACGTCGGCGAAGTCGAGCATGTCGATCTTCTCGAGCTGGCTGGCGGCGCCGAACTCGGGGGTCATCACGTACAGGGCCAGGTCGCAGTGGTCGACGATGGCGGCGTCGCCCTGGCCGATGCCCGGCGTCTCGACGATCACCACGTCGGCCCCCCAGGCCTTGGTCGCGGCCACGACGTCGTCGAGCCCGTCGGGGACCACCGCTCCGGCGGTGCGCGTCGCCAGCGACCGGAACGTGACGCAGCCGGGGTCGATGGCGTTCATGCGGATGCGGTCGCCGAGCAGGGCGCCGCCGCCCTTGCGCCGGGTCGGGTCGATGGCGACCACGGCGATCCTGAGCTTGTCCTGGGAGTCCAGTCGGAACCGCCGGACCAGCTCGTCGGTGAGGCTCGACTTGCCGGAGCCGCCGGTGCCGGTGATGCCGAGCACCGGGACCGGGCGGGCGGCCGCCGCGGCGCGGACCTCGGCCAGCAGGGTCGAGGGCAGGGTGCCGCCCTCGACGCAGGTGATCACCCGCGCCAGGGCGGCGTCGTCGCCGGCGAACAGGTCCTCCAGCGACGACGGCGGGCGGGCCGCCAGGTCGACGTCGGCGGCCCGGACCAGCTCGTTGATCATCGCCGGCAGCCCCATCGCCTGACCGTCGTGGGGGCTGAAGATGCGGCTGATGCCGTAGGCGTGGAGGTGGTCGATCTCGGTCTTGACGATCGTGCCACCGCCCCCGCCGAACACCTTGACGTGGTCGGCCCCCCGCTCCCGCAGCAGGTCGTACAGGTACTGGAAGTACTCGACGTGCCCGCCCTGGTAGGAGCTGACGGCGACGCCCTGGACGTCCTCCTGCACGGCCGCGGTGACGACCTCGTCGACCGAGCGGTTGTGGCCCAGGTGGACCACCTCGACGCCCTGGCTCTGGAGGATGCGCCGCATGATGTTGATCGAGGCGTCGTGACCGTCGAACAGGGAGGCGGCGGTGACGAACCGGACCGGGTGGACCGGGCGGTGCAGGGCGGGAGCGCTCACCCGACCAGATTACTTTGACGTCCAAGTAAATGTCGAGGTCGTCCGTCCGAGTCGACCTGTAGCGTCGCGGCGATGGGGAGCCGAGGCGGGACGCACCGCTCCGTGCCGGTCCGCGTCCCGGTGGACGCCTTCCGCGACGGCATCCTGACCGACGCGCCGTGCGTGGTGACCGGCCACAGCCCGACGGTGCCGTGCACAGCCACCGTGCGCAGCGCCCTGCACCCGCTGTTCCTGGTCGCCAACTTCGCCAACCAGCACCGCCTCTCCACCCAGCGGCCGCGGGCGTTCGGGCCCCTTCCCTTCACGGCCGATGCGTGGGCGACCTTCGAGCAGCGGCGCCAGATGCGGAGGATCGCCACGGCTGTCGGGATCGCCGTCGGGGTCGTCGCGGCGGTCGCCGTGCAGTCCGCCACGACTGCCGACGACGGGACCCGGAGCACCGCCGGCATCACCGTGCTCGTGGGGGTCGAGGCGCTCTTCGTCGTCGGCGTCCTCGTGGCCCGGCGGGCCCTCCGGGACCGCCCCCGTGCCCGCCTCGACGGGACCGGCGAGCACCTCCTCCTCGACGCCGTCCACCCGGCCGCGGCCGAGGCCATCGCCGCCCGGCTGGCGGCCCGACCGGCCCCTCACCACGTGACCTCCCCCGCCGCGCAGATCGCCCCGGGCTGGTACCCCGACCCCCACGATCCGGCTCGACAGCGCTGGCACGATGGCACCGCGTGGACCGGCCACGCCCATCCCGCCCCGTCCCAGGAGGGGTGAGCCCCACGTCGTCACCCGCGGTCATCCCCTCACGTCCCGGTCTCCATGGCCGATGGGGCGGACATGGCTGATGGGACGACCGCACCGGCGCAGCCGCTGATCACGGCCGGGCTGCTGCGCGCCTTCCTGACCGACGCGGTGCCCGACGAGACGGCGATCGTCGTCGAGGGCGAGGCCGGGTCGGGCACCACCCCGGCGCCGGTGACAGCGGTCGCCTTCGCCATGCGGGGCGAGGGCAGCTTCTCGCTCGTCTTCCGCACCGACTGACCGACCCGATGTCGCGAGTTGGTGTCTGACACCAAGTGCGCGTCAGCGGCGGAGGCGGGCGAGGAGGGCGGAGAGCGCGGCGGCCTCGTCGGGGGTGACGTCGAGGACCTCGAACAGCTCGGCGTTGAGGCGGGCGGCGGCGGCCGCCGCCACCTCCCGGCCCTCGGCGGTGAGCACGGCCAGGGTCGTGCGACCGTCGGTGGGGTGCGGGTCGCGGCGGACGAAGCCCTGCTTCTCCAGGCGGTCGACCGCGCTGGTGACGCTCGCCGGGTGGACCTGGAGCCGGGCGCCGAGCTTGCCCATCGGGAGCTCGCCGTGCCGGGTGAACGACAGCAGCGTCAGGACCTCGAAACGGGCGAAGGTCAGCCCGAAGCCGCCGAGCACGGCATCGGCCCGGGCCAGCAGCACCTGCTGGGCCCGCATCACCGACGTCACCACCGCCATCCCGGGCGCGGCGGCGGCCCAGCCGTGCGCCCGCCACTGCCGCTCGGCCTCCTCGATGGGGTCGAACGGCAGCTCGGACGGCACGGCCGGGCACCGTAGCCACGGTGCGGGCAGCGGGGTGGCAGGGCGTCAGGGCTCGGTGAGGACCAGGAGGGTGACGTCGGCGCCGTCGCGGATGGACACCGAACCGTCCTCGCCGAAGCGGACGAGCGAGTCGGAGTCGTCGAGCGACGCCAGCAGCTCCCCCTCGGGAAGGGTGGCCGAGAGGCCCACGACACCACCCGATGCGGCGGTGACGATCCCCGCCACCTGTGGGTCATCGCCGTCGCCCCCCTCGACCTCCACCCATCGCCCGCCCGCGCCATCGTCGACGACCGCGAGGGAACGCCGCTCCACGGTGAAGCCCGCCGCTTGGAGGTCGGCGACGACGGCGTCGGGGTCGGCGTCGATGTCGGTGAGGGACACGGTGGTCCAGCCATCGGCGCGGGTGAGGGCGATCGTCTCCAGGTCCAGCGCCGTCGACGGGGTTGCCTCGCTCGACGGGGCGGCCCGTCCCTCCGCCGCCGGGCCGGGCCGGGCCGGGCCGTCGCCGGCCGACGCCGAGGCGACCACCAGGCCGCCGGCCACCAGGACGGCCCCGGCCGCGCCGGCCGCCAGGCTGCGGCGGACGGCCGGGGACCGACGGGCGGGGGTGGCGGCGGCGGCCGACGAAGCGGCCTCCACCACGAGGAAGGTGCGGAGCCGGTCGGTGCGTTCGGGGTCGAGGGTCGGGGTCATGAGGGGGTCTCCAGGATGGTGAGAGGGGCGGGGGTGCGAGGCCCGGGGGTGAGGGGCACGGGGGTGGGCGCGGCCTCGGCAGGCGGGCCGGGGGGACGATCGGGGTCGAGCCGGGCGCGGGCCCGGCTGAGGCGGGACTTGACGGTGCCCGTGGCGATGCCGAGGGCGACGGCGATCTCGTCGTGGGACAGGCCTTCCCAGACCGAGAGCACGAGGACGTCGCGCTCGCGGCGGGGCAGGGCGCGGACCTGCTCCAGGACCGAGGCCGCCCGGGCCGCGGCATCGGCTTGGACGTCGGCGAGGACCGGGTGGCGGGGCGGCAGGGCGGACAGGCGTCGGAGGGCGGCCTGGTGGCGGCGCCGGCTGCGGTGCCAGCGCCGGGTCACGTTGGCCGCCACCCCGTACAGCCAGGGCAGCGCCGAGGGCTGGTCGAGGGTGACGGCGCCCCGCCGACGCCAGGCCTCCAGGAACACCACGGCGGTGACGTCCTCGGCCGCCGACGGGTCGGCGGTGCGCCGGAGGACGTAGCCGTGGATGCGGGGCCCGTGACGGGCGAACAGCAGGCCGAAGGCGTCGGCGTCGTCGGCCCGGATGCGACGCCACAGCTCGGCGTCGGTCGGTCCGTCGTCCGGCTGGACGGCCGGCTCGTCGTCGGGTGCGGTGCGGGGTGGATCGGTCATCGGCGGCTCCAGGGGCGGTGGGACGGCCCCTCTATCCCCGCACCGGCCGTGGGGTTCCCGACCGGCCGACCGATGCACCGCCCGGCTCGCGTCGGGTCACTCCCGGACGACGTCGGCCGGGTCCTTGTCGGCCCGGAGGCCCAGGTAGCGGGGGTGGCGGAGCCGGCCGTCGTCGGTCCACTCGCCAAAGCCGACCTGGGCGACGAGCAGCGGCTCGACCCAGCGGGCGCCGGGCTCGGCGGGAGGCTCGGGCACCGGCGGGTCGTCGACCTCGATGGCCTCGAGCCGGGCCCGCAGGTCGCGCAGGACGGGCACGGTGAACCCGGTGCCGACCTTGCCGCCGTACCGCAGGGCGCCGCCCTCGTGGTAGCCGAGCAGCAGGGCCCCCAGTGCGACCCGCCCCCCGGAGGGCGGCGTCCAACCGATCACCACCATCTCCTGCTGGAGCACGACCTTGAGCTTGAGCCAATCCCGGCTGCGACGGTCCTGGTAGCGGCTGGTCCGACGCTTGGCGATCAGCCCCTCCCACCCGGCCTCGGCGGCCACACCGACCAGGTCGTCGGCCCGGCCCTCCAGCGCGGGCGCCAGCTCGACCGCGGGGCCGGGGTCGACGACCTGGGCCAGCAGCGCCTTGCGGTCGGTGAGCGGGAGGTCCCGGACGTCGCGCCCGGCGACCCACAGCAGGTCGAAGGCCACGAAGGTGACCGGCACCGGCGACCGGCGGGACCGGACCTCGTCGTGCACGTGCATGCGCTGCTGGAGGAGGGCGAAGCTGGTCCGGCCGGCCGGGTCGTAGGCCACGACCTCACCGTCGACGACGGCGTCGACGGCGACCCCCTCGGCCAGCCCGTCGACGACCTCGGGGTAGACGTCCTCCTGGTGGATCCGGTTGCGCGACAACAGCGTGACCTCGCCGTCGACGACCCACGCCAGCACCCGCACCCCGTCGAGCTTGCGCTCGAAGAGCCACCCGCCGTCCACCACGCCACCGGGCAGGCGGGCGTCGGGCGTGGCGGTGGCGGCCATCGGCTCCATCCACCGCGGCGGCCGCCCGCCGCTCCCGTCGTCCTCGCTGTCGGCGCTGAGGTCGTCGACCACGCCGTCATTGCTAGCCCGGCGGGCCCTCAGGCGGGGGTGCGGGCCCGGGCGGCCCAGCCGTACTCGTTGTGCTCGACCTCGACACCGACGAACCCCTGGGCCATCAGCCGCTCGGCGAGGCCGGACGGGTCGAGCGGCACGTAGGTGTCGCCCTCGTGGAAGGCCTCCAGGTCCGCGCTGTGGACGCTGTCGGCCGCCACCAACGGGGCGCCGGGCCGGAGCACCCGAGCGGCCTCGGCGAAGATCCGGTCCTGCTGCTCGGGGGTCGGGACGTGGTGGAGCATCGAGAAGCAGACCGCTCCGGTGAAGCGCTCGTCGGGAAAGGGCAGGCGGGTGCCGTCGCCCTCGACCACGGTGACGTTGGTGCCCGCCAGCCGGGCCGCGAGCCGGGCCGCCAGGGCGGGGTCGATCTCGACCGACGTCAGGCGCGCGACCACCTCGCGGAACACGTCGGTCGTGGCGCCGTAGCCGGGGCCGACCTCCACCACGTCGTCGCCCAGGTCGGTCCCGGCCAGCGCCCACGGGATCATCAGGTCGCGGACCGTGGTCCGCCACTCCGGGCTGTCGCAGACGATGTGGCCCTCGTTCACGGGACGGACGTTACGCCCGACGGCGGTCGGGGGGCGTCGTC
This sequence comes from uncultured Iamiaceae bacterium, assembly GCA_964416885.1. Classification (GTDB taxonomy): domain Bacteria; phylum Actinomycetota; class Acidimicrobiia; order Acidimicrobiales; family Iamiaceae; genus Iamia. The sequence continues at coordinate 463 of CAYQGF010000232.1, read as the reverse complement.
ACCTCGACGTCGTGGTCGGCACCAGGGGCGTGGAAGGCCAGCAGGGCGGCGCCCTCCGCCTCGACGGCACGGGCCTCGGCCCTGGTCCAGCGGCGCAGCGGCGTGAGCACCAGCCGGGCCCGGTCGTCGGTGCGCTCGATCGCCCACAGCCCGGCCACCATCCCGTCGACCAGCAGCATCCGGGGCCGGGGCGCCACCTCGAGGAGGGCGATGGGGTTGTGGCCCTCGCCGGCGATGCGGCTGCGGTCGGCGTGGCTGAGCACCACGTTGTCGAACTCGGGGAGGAAGCGGGGCGGGGCCGGCACGTCGGGGTCGGGGCGGGGCGCGTCGGGGAGGTCGACCAGCTCCCGCCCGGTGTCCTCGTGGCGGAACGTCACCAGCTCGGCCCGGATGCGGTCGAGGCGGGCCTTGGCACCGGTCCATCCCGACCAGGTGGCCACGTCGGCCGCGGTGGCCGGCCCGA
>CAYQGF010000231.1:0-6336 GCA_964416885.1 uncultured Iamiaceae bacterium | reverse complement strand
GGACCTGCTGCTGAAGCCCGGCTTCGTCCAGGCCAACCTCGACGCCGTGGCCCGGGTCGCCGCCGCCACCACCGACACCGTCGCCATCGTCGGCTTCGTCGACCTGGCCCGCGACCTCCACAACGCCGCTGCCGTCTGCGCCGGGGGCGAGGTCGTCGGCGTGTACCACAAGTGCGACCTGCCCAACTACGCCGTGTTCGACGAGCTGCGGTACTTCGCCCGGGGGCGGGAGCCGTCGTCGTTGTGGTCGGTGCGGGGCGTCCCGGTCGGCGTGTCGATCTGCGAGGACGTCTGGAACCCCAACGGCCCCACCGCCGACCAGGCCGACAGCGGCGCCGAGGTCGTCATCAACATCAACGCCTCGCCCTACGCCGAGGGGAAGCTGGCCCGCCGGGAGCGGATGCTCGCCACCCGGGCCGCCGACGCCAGCGCCGCCCTCGTCTACGTCAACCAGGTCGGGGGGCAGGACGAGCTGGTCTTCGACGGCGGCTCGATGGCATTCGGCCCCGACGGCACCCTGCTGGCCCGCGCCTCCCAGTTCGTCGAGGACCTGCTGGTGGTCGACGTCGAGGTCGGGCCGGTGTACCGCAAGCGGCTGCTCGACCCCCGGGGCCGGCCCGTCGACGACCAGCTCCCCACCGTCGAGGTCACGCCCCGCCCCGTCGTCGGCGGCACGGTCACCGAGACCAGCCACCCCGAGGTGGCAGCGGCGCCCGTCGCCCCCCACCTCCACCCCGACGACGAGGTGTGGGAGGCGCTGGTGCTCGGCACCCGGGCCTACGTCGACAAGAACGGCTTCCACGACGTCGTCGTCGCCCTGTCGGGGGGCATCGACTCCTCGATCGTCACCGTGCTGGCCGCCGACGCCCTCGGCCCCGACCGGGTCCACACCGTCGCCCTACCGTCGCGCTACTCGTCGGACCACTCGCTGGCCGATGCCGAGAAGCTCGCCGCCAACCTCGGCGTCGAGCACCGCACCATCTCGATCGAGCCGGCCCACGCCGCCCTGCTCGACATGCTGGCGCCGAGCTTCGAGGGCCGGGAGCCCGACCTCACCGAGGAGAACGTCCAGAGCCGGATCCGGGGCCAGGTGCTGATGGCCCTGTCCAACAAGCTGGGCTGGCTGGTGCTCTCGACCGGGAACAAGAGCGAGGCGGCCGTCGGCTACGCCACCCTCTACGGCGACACCGTCGGCGGCTACGCCCTGATCAAGGACGTGCTCAAGACGCGGGTCTTCCAGCTCTGCCGCCGCCGCAACGAGCGGGCCGGCTACGACCTGATCCCCGACGACGTGTTGACCAAGCCGCCGTCGGCCGAGCTCCGCCCCGACCAGCGCGACGACCAGAGCCTCCCGCCCTACGAGGTCCTCGACCCGATCCTCTCGCTGTACGTCGAGCACGATCGCACCCCGGCCGAGGTCGTCGACGCCGGCCACGACCCCGAGACGGTCCGCCGCATCTGCCGTCTCGTCGACATCGCCGAGTACAAGCGCCGCCAGACGCCCCCCGGCCCCCGGGTCACCGACAAGGCCTTCGGCAAGGACCGCCGCCTCCCCATCACCAACGCCTTCCGCGGCTGACACACAAAGGGGTCTGACCCCGTTGTGTGCCGGCCGCGGGCGGCAGGCCGGGCGGCAGGCCGGGCCGCGGGCCGGGGTTACACCAGGCGGGCCAGCACCAGGGTCCGGCGTTGGTCGGGGCTGCCGGTCAGGTCGGGGTCGGTCGTCAGGAAGATCACCGACGAGCCGTCGTCGACCAGCACGGGCGATGTCGAGCCGTCGTCCTCGGGCTCGTGGGCCAGGAAGGTCGTCGAGGTCAGGTTGGTGGCCGGCGGCCCCGACGTCGCCGTCACGAAGACGTCGTCGGCATCGTCGTTGTCGGGCTCGCCGGTGAGGTTGGTGGCCCGCGAGGAGAAGGCGACGACGGTGCCGTCGGCCGAGAGCGACAGGCCCTCGGCGACGCTGCGGTTGATGCCGCGGGTGAGCCCGACGACGGTCCCCGTGGCCAGGTCGGCGACGAACAGCGAGGCGACGTCGTGGCGGTTCGGGCCGTCGAGGTTCCCGGCGTAGGACCGGAACGCCAGCCGCCGACCGTCGGCCGACAGCTCGGGGTCGGTGGAGTTGTCGTCGCCCGCGGCCGTCACGTTGGTGATCACCCCGGTGGTCAGGTCGTGGACGAAGACGTCCTCCACCGCGTCGTCGGGGTCGGCGGTCAGCTCGTTGCCATAGGTGGAGAAGGCCACCACGGTGCCGTCGCCCGACAGGCTCAGGTAGCCCACGTCGCTGGTGGTCGCCGAGGTCGCGTTGGTCCGGGCGCCGCTGGCCAGGTCGGTGACGATGACCCTGCGCTGGAAGGCGACCACGTCCTCCAGGTGGGCGACGGTCGAGCCGTCGGCCGAGATGTCGGGCTTGGTGGCGGCCCGGTTGAACGTGGCGGTCAGGTTGGTCGTGGTGCCGGTCGGGACGTCGTAGAGGAAGACGTCGGACGCACCGTCGTCGGCGTCGTCGGTGAGGTTGCTGGCCCGGGAGGCGAACACGACCCGGGTGCCGTCGGCCGAGATCGATGGCTGGGCCGACGGGGCATCGCCGTCGGGGGTCAGGTTGGTGATGGCCCCGGTGTCGGTGTCGAGCAGGTACACGTCGCTGACGAAGTCCTCGGGCTCGCCGGGGAGCACCGCCGCCTGCGACGTGAAGGCCACGTAGCGGCCGTCGGCGGAGGCGGCCAGATCGTCCGCCCCCGTGGTGGGGGTCAGGTCGGTGAAGGCGACCTCGCCGGTGAGGGTGCAGCCCCGGGCCGTGCGGGTGCGCAGCTCGGCGGAGGCGGCCAGGTGCACCGCCAGCCGGACGTCGTTCATGGTGGCCAGCCGGGCCGTCCAGTAGGCCCGGCCCTCCGGCTCGGCCGACCGGTCGAGGATCTGGCGGTAGAGGGAACCGACCCGGCGGCCGCGGGACTCCGCCGAGGCGTGGATCGCTGCGGCGACGCCGCCCCGCCCCCGCACCGTGACCTCGCCCACCCAGTAGGCGATGTCGGCCGGGCTCACGCTCCGGAAGCGGGCGTCGGCCGCCGGGCCGGACCGCTCGTCCCGGGGCGACCGACCCAGGATCAGGTCGTAGAAGGCCACGACCATCGCCTCGTCGTCGTTGTCGACGAGGCCGTAGAACTCGTCGGAGCCGAACACCATCGCCGCGATGCGGGTGACCTTGGACCCGGCCCGGAGCTGCTCGATCCAGTACTGCTCGCCCTCCGGCTCGGGGTCGCGCTCCAGGGCCAGCCGGTAGATCCGCGTCACCACCACAGAGAGCCACTCGTCGGAGCCGGCCAGCGCGGCCGGGAGGGCGTGGCGGGGCGTCCCGGCGGCGAAGGCCGCGGCCCACTCGTCGAGCTCGGCCGCCGTGGCGTCGCGGTCGAGGAAGATCCGGTGGTTGGCCGCGACGTAGCAGTCGTCGGCGCGCCCGGCGGCGGTCGCCGCCGGTGGGCTCCACGCGACGCCGGCGAGGACGGCGACGAGGAGGACGGCGAGGGTGCGGTGGACGTGGGGCACGGACGACTCCCGGGACGAGGGGACCGCCACCCTCCAGCAGGGCGCTTAACGGGCCGTTACCGGAGGCGCCGTGCCAGCATGGGCCGGTGACCACGTCCTCCGACCCCACCCGCCGCCCTAGCGGCAGCGGCTTCGCCGCGGCCGCATGACATTCGAAGAGTTGTACGAGGTGCTGCTGGCGCGGGCCGAGGAGCGGCCGGAGGGGTCGGCGACCGTTGCCGCCCTCGACGCCGGCATCCACGCCATGGGGAAGAAGGTCATCGAGGAGGCCGGCGAGGTGTGGCTGGCGGCCGAGCACGAGGACGACGAGGCCCTGGCCCTGGAGATCAGCCAGCTCCTCTACCGCCTCCAGGTCGTGATGCTGGCCCGGGGCCTCACCCCCGAGGACGTGTACCGCCACCTGTAGGACCGCCCTGCCCCGCCCCCGGTGCCAGCCGGGCCGCGATGCCCGCGAGCATCACGTCGAGCTCCAGGGCGAAGCGGTCCTCGGCGGTCTGGCGGAAGCGCTCGCCCATCGCGGCGGCGAGGGCATCGTCGAGCGGGGCCGACCAGTCGGCCTCCCATCGTTCCCACTGCTCGGGGGTGCTGGTGTCGACGACGCTCTCCCGGGCGGCGACGTCGGCGGTGAGGTGGGCGACCAGCTCGAGGGTGGCCAGGGCCGCGTCGGCACCGAAGCCCAGCGTGACGAGGTGCCGGGCGACCTCGGCGTAGCGCTCGGTCATGGGCCGGGGTGGCTCCGGGCCCCGGCCGACGGCGAGCGCCAGGCCCGGATGGCGTCGGTACAGGCCCCACAGGTGGTGGGCCTCGGCCGCCATGGTGGTTCGCCAGTCGTCGTCGAGCCGGGGCCACGGCGTCCGTTCGACGAGCAGCTCGGCGCCGGAGCGCACCATGTCGTCGCGGTTGGCGACGTGGCCGTAGAGGGTGGCGTGGTTGACCCCGAGGTGCTCGGCCACGGCGACGAGCGTGGCCCGGTCGAACCCGACGGCGACGACGGCTTCGGCCACCGCCCGGCGGGTCAGGCGGCGGCGCGGGGGCGGAGGGATGTCGAACTCGGGCGTCTGGGGGTTGACCACGGTCCTCCTTTCCAACATGCTGTGGGAATCGTTAGGTATGCCTAATGCACATGATGAGACCGGGTGACGAGACCGGGTGGAGAGAACGATGGTCGACACCGCCACAGTGCCACGAGACGTCCCCGTCGAACCCGCCGCGGGGACCGACGCCGAACCGACCCCGGCCCCGGCCGCGGAGATCACGATGTCGTCGGGCGTCCGGACCCTGCTGCCCTTCGCCCGGCCCGCGGCGGGGCGGTTCGGCCTGGCCGGCGTCCTGGCGGCGGCGGCCTCGCTGCTCGGGCTGGTGCCGTTCTGGTCGATCTACCGCGTCGTCGACGCCCTCGTCGCCGGCACCCCCGCCCGGGCCGACCTGGAGCGGTGGGCGCTCGTCGCCCTCGTCGCCGTCCTCGGGCGGTTCCTGCTCTATGGGCTGGCCCTGTTCGTCTCGCACCTGGCCGCCTACGAGGTGCTCTACGAGGTCCGTCTGGCCATGGCCGAGCACCTCACCCGGGTGCCGCTGGGCGAGGTGACCCGCCGTCGCTCGGGCGAGGTGAAGAAGGTGATGGCCGACGACGTCGAGCGGCTGGAGCTGTTCCTCGCCCACGCCATCCCCGACGTGGTGGCCGCCGCCGTGACCCTGGTGGGCGTCGGCGCCTGGCTGATCGTCGTCGACTGGCGGATGGGCCTCGGGGCGCTCGTCCTGGTGGTGCCCGCCTTCGTCTGCATGAGCCTGGCCATGCGCCGCTCCGGCGGTCACATGGTCGAGTACCAGGACAGCCTCGGGGCCATGAACGCCTCGGTGGTCGAGCTGATCCGGGGCATGCCCGTGGTCCGGGTCTTCAACCGGGCCGACGACCAGGTCCGCGAGGCCGAGGACGGGGTGCGGCGCTACGTCGCCGTCGTCCGCACGTACTCGCTCGACTTCCTCCCCCTGGGCACCGCCTTCTTCGTGCTGGTGGCGGCGAACGTGGTCGTGCTGGTGCCGCTCGGCGTGTGGCTGTGGGACCGGGGCTCGCTGTCGGCCACCGAGCTGCTCTTCTTCTTCATCCTCGGCCTCGGCGTGCTGGGCCCCTTGTTCACCCTGCTCCACTTCTTCCCCCATCTCGCCCACCTGAGCTCGGGCGGGAACCTGGTGCAGGAGGTCATGGACCTCGCCACCCTCGACGACCGTGACGCCGACCAGGTGCCGGCCGACGGGGCGCTGGAGCTGTGCGACGTGACCTTCTCCTACGGTGAGCGGGAGGTCCTGCACGGCGTCTCGCTGCGGGCCGAGCCGGGGACGCTCACCGCCCTGGTCGGCCCGTCCGGCGCCGGCAAGTCCACCATCGCCTCGCTGGTCGCCCGGTTCTGGGACGTCGACGAGGGGGCGGTGCGGGTCGGCGGCGTCGACGTCCGGGACATGGCCAACGCCACCCTCACCCGGCACGTGTCGGTCGTGTTCCAGGACACCTTCCTGTTCGACGACACCGTCGCCGGCAACCTCCGGGTGGCCCGGGCCGACGCCACCGACGCCGACCTGGAGGCCGCCTGCCGGGCCGCCCGCGCCCACGACTTCGTCGCCGCCCTGCCCCAGGGGTACGACACGCCGGTCGGCGAGCACGGCGCCCGGCTCTCCGGCGGTGAACGCCAGCGCCTCACCATCGCCCGGGCGATCCTCGCCGACACCCCCGTCGTGGTGCTCGACGAGGCCACCGCCTTCACCGACCCCGAGAACGAGGCCGCCATCCAGGAGGCCATCGCC
>CAYQGF010000230.1:0-6418 GCA_964416885.1 uncultured Iamiaceae bacterium | reverse complement strand
GGGCCAGGTCGACATCGGCGAGGTCCGTGTCGCGCACGACGACCCCATCGCCCGTACCGGGGTCGTAGGACTTGATCACGCCTTGCACGTGGGGGTCACCTCGAGTCGTGGTGTCGACCCCGCCCACGGTACCGGGGCGTTAGGTCGACCTTCCATGCGGAGCGGTGGATGGCGGAGTGGGGGACGGGCCGCGTCAGGCCTCGACGGGCCGCTTGACCCGCGACGCCTTCGTGACCTTGCCCGCCCGAATGCAGCTGGTGCAGACGTCGATGCGCCTGGTGGTCCCGCCGACGACGGCCCGGACCCGCTGGATGTTCGGGTTCCAGCGCCGGTTCGTACGCCGGTGGGAGTGGCTGACGCTCTTGCCGAACGACGGCTTCTTGCCGCAAACCTCACACACCGATGCCATCGTCCTGGAACCTCTGCTCACTCGTGTCTCGGGACCATCCGGGGACCGGACAACGCTACGGGAACCCGTCGGCCGGTACCAACCCGGTCGTCCGGAGGGGCGCATCGGGGCGGCCTCCGGGCCGCGGCCTAGGCTCCGCCGCCATGACCGCCACCCGTCTCGGTGCCGACGACCTCCGGCGGGTCGTGGTCGCGTTCCGCGATGCCCTGCGATCGCACCAGGCCCTGGTGAACCGGCTCAACGTCTACCCGGTGCCCGACGGCGACACCGGCACCAACATGGCCCTCACCCTGGAGTCGGTCGTCGGTGAGCTCGACGGCGCCGACACCGACCTGGCCTCGACCTGCAAGGCGATCAGCCACGGCTCGCTGATGGGCGCCCGGGGCAACAGCGGCGTGCTGCTGTCGGGGATCCTGCGCGGCGTCGCGGTCAGCGTGGCCGACGCGGGTGGGCTCGACGGGGCCACCCTCGCCGTGGCCCTGCGCGCCGCGTCCGACGGCGCCTACGGGGCCGTGCCCCGGCCGGTCGAGGGGACGATCCTCACCGTCGTCCGGGAGAGCGCCGAGGCGGCCGAGGCCTGCGTGGCCGCGGCGCCCGACGCGTCGCTGGTCGAGGTGGGCGAGGCGGCCCTGGCCCAGGGCCACGACGCCCTGGCCCGGACGCCCGAGATGCTGCCGGTCCTCAAGCAGGCCGGGGTCGTCGACTCGGGCGGCACCGGTCTGCTCCTGCTGCTCGACGCCGTGCTCCACGTGACCGACGGTCGTCCGCTGCCCACCCCGCCCTCCGAGGACGCGGTGGCCGGCGCCGACCTGGACTCGCTGCGCGACCACGCCGACGCCGGTGACCACGACCACCACGACGTGGGCGACCTCCGCTACGAGGTCATGTACTTCCTCGAGGCGCCCGACGAGACGATCCCCGCCTTCAAGAAGGTGTGGGGCGGCATCGGCGACTCGATCGTCGTCGTCGGCGGCGACGGGCTGTGGAACTGCCACATCCACACCGACGACATCGGGGCGTCGATCGAGGCCGCCGTCGACATCGGTCGGCCCCGCAACATCCGGGTCACCGACCTGATGGAGCAGGTCGAGGAGGAGCGCTGGGTGCGCGAGGGGGCCGAGGCCGCCCTCGCCGAGCCGGAGCCGCCCCTGGAGCACGTCCCGACCGCGGTCGTGGCCGTGGCGGTGGGCGACGGTGTGCGCCGGCTGTTCCAGTCGATGGGCGTGCAGGTCGTCGTGGCCGGCGGGCAGACGATGAACCCGTCGACCCAGGACCTCGTCGCCGCCGTCGAGGCCACCGCGGCCAACGAGGTCGTCATCCTCCCCAACAACAAGAACATCGTGCCGGTGGCCGAGCAGGTCGGGCCGCTGGCGTCGAAGCCGGTGGTGGTCGTGCCGACCCGAGGGGTGGCGGAAGGGGTCGCGGCACTCGTGACCTACGACCCGGAGGCGTCGTCGGCGGGCAACGCGGCCTCGATGACGGACGCGGTCGCCGCGGTCGTGGCCGGCGAGGTGACCCAGGCGGTGCGGGAGTCGGAGTCCGACGCCGGGCCGATCGCCGCCGGGGACTGGATCGGCATCGCCCGCGACGGCATCCGCTACGTCGGCGAGGACCTGGGCGAGGTGGTCTGCGGGCTGCTCGACGTGCTCCTGGAGGAGGAGCACGAGATCCTCACCCTGATCGAGGGGGAGGGGTCGTCGATCGCCGTGACCCGACGCATCACGGCCTGGCTCGAGGAGAACCGGCCCGACGTCGAGGCCGAGGTCCTCCACGGCGGCCAGCCGCTGTACCCCTACTACCTGAGCGTCGAGTAGCCGCAGCCCGCGGGCCGGGCGGTGGCGTACCGTCGGCACCGTGGTCGACCACCCGTCGTCGGTGCACGACTCGGAGGGCGAGGACCTCGCCGTCGTCCAGGAGCGCCTGGCCGCGTTCGCCCGGGCCTACCCGCACCTGCCGCTGTACCGGGCGATCTGCGAGGGCGCCGTCGGCGACGACGAGGTGGCCGGCCTGCTCGGCGCGGCGGCGCCGGGCCAGGCCCGTCCGGTGCTGCTCCTGGCCGCCCTCCACGACCTGGTGCTGCGATGCCCCGACGCGGCGGCAGCGCCGTGGTTCGCCCGGGCCGTCGAGGGCCGCCTGGCCGGGGCCGGCGACCCGTGGCCCGACGTCCGGGCCACCGCCCTCGCCCACGCCGACGAGCTGCGGGCCGTGATCGCGACCCGGTCCACGCAGACCAACGAGGTCAACCGGGCGGTCTACGTCGCGGCGTTGCTGGCCCGGGCCGGCGCCGACGTCCCCGACGCTCCCGTCGCCCTGGTCGAGCTCGGGTGCAGCGCCGGCCTGCTCCTCGCCGTCGACCGCTACCGCATCGAGCTGACGACCGCCGACGCCCCTCCGCCGAACCCTGGACCGGTACCCGCCGTCGACGACGGTCTTCCGCCCACGGTCGGGGTGGTCCTGGGCGACCCCTCCTCGCCCGTGCGCTGCGCCGGGACGCTGGCGGCCGGGTCGGCGCCGGCGACGGACCTGAGCTTGCCGGCGATCGTCGAGCGGGTCGGCCTCGACCGGACGCCGGTGGCCCTCGACGACGCCGACGAGGTGCGCTGGCTGGAAGCCTGCCTCTGGCCCGACCAGCCCGAGCGTCTGGCCCGCTTCCGGTCGGCGGTATCGCTGGTGCGGCAGGACCCGCCGGTCGTCGGGACGGGGGACATGGTCGACGACCTCGATGCCACCGCCCACGCCGCCCGGGCCGTGGCCTCGGCGCTCGTCGGCCCCGACGGCCCGCCGGTCCACCTGGTCGTGGTCACCAGCTGGGCCCTGACGTACGTCCGCCGCGACCGTCGGCCCTCGATCGCCGCGGTCCTGGCCGGCCTGGCCGGTGACGGTCGCCCCGTCACCTGGGCGACCGCCGAGCCCCCCGGCGCCGTCCCCGGCATCGTCGCCCCGCCGGGCGTCCCCGACAGCGGCGAGACCGTCCTCGCCCTCCGCCGCTGGCGGGCCGGCGCCGAGCTCCCCCCGACCGTCGTCGGCACCGCCCACCCCCACGGCACCCACCTCCGCCTCGCCTGACCTGGCGAAGGGCCGGGCGCCGGCGGGAGCCCCGACTTCACTGTCACACCCCCTTGGGACGATGGGGCATGGACGGAACCTGGAACATCATCACCCGCATCGCCGAACGCAACCTCGGCATCGTCACCCGTGCCCAACTGCTCGCGGCCGGGCTCTCCGAGCGCTCGGTCGAACGGCTCGCCCGTGACGGTCGGCTCGCTCGTGTCGGGCGAGGCGTCTACCGGCTCGGCGGCGTCCCGGCCACCTTCGATGCCGAGGTGCTCGCCGCCATCGAGCGGTATGGGCTGGAGACGTGGGCGGCCCGCTACACCGCGGCTCGCCTGGAGGGCCTCGGTGTCGCGGGCCGGGAGCCCAGGATCGAGCTGCTCCGACCGATCGAGCTCAGCGCCACGCGGTCGAACGTGATGGTGCACCGGAGCAGGCGGATCCCGCCCCACCACGTCACCGTGTTGCGGGGGATCCCGGTCACGACCGTCTCGAGGACGTTCTTCGACATCGCCGCGACCACCGGGCCGGTCCAGCTCGGACGGGCCATCGACCGGGCACTCCTGGCCGGCACCTGCTCCATGGCGTCCCTCTACCGGGTCCTGTACGACCTCGGTGGCCGCGGGCAGCCGGGGACACGGCGCCTCCGCTCCGTGCTTGACGCCAAGGGAGCGGACCACGTGCCGCCCGAGAGCGACCTCGAAGCTGTCGGCATGGCGCTGTTGGAGGGCCTTGGGTTCGAGTGGCAGGTCCCCATGGCCGACGAGCAGGGTTACATCCGGAGGGTCGATGGTCGACACATCGGGGCTCGGCTGGTGCTGGAGTTCGACGGGCGGCAGCACGACCTCGGCGAGGCGAGGGCGCTTGACGCGGCTCACGACGAGCGCCTGCGGGCCCTTGGCTGGGACATCGTCCGCCTCCGCTGGCACCACGTCTCTCATGACGGAGAGGCGACGCGCACCCGTCTCGCCCGCCGGGTTCGCCAGGCCGTGGCGTGAACCGTGGGCGGAACGCCGCCGTCGACGGCGGGTACGGGTCCACGGTTCGGTACGCCGGGCCCGACCGTGGGCGGGACGCCGCCGTCGACGGCGGGTACGGGTCCACGGTTCGGCGGCGGGGGGACGGTCGGTAGGGTCGGGCGGATGGCGAGGAGGCTGTCGACGCTGGCCGAGGTGCCGGTGACGGAGCTGAAGGGGCTGGGGCCGAAGGCGGCGGCGGGGCTGGCCGAGGCGTTCGACGTCGAGACCGTGCTCGACCTGCTGACCCACTACCCGCGCCGCTGGATCGACCGGAGCCGAGAGGCCCGCATCCGCGACCTCCAGCCCGGCGAGGAGGCCATGGTCGTCGGCGAGGTCCGGCGCATCACGGCCCGCCGCACCCGGGGCCGGCCGCCCCGGGCGATCGTCACCGCGGATGTCACCGATGGCAGCGGCTACCTGCGGGTCACCTTCTTCAACCAGGCCTGGCGGGAGCGCCAACTGCCGGCCGGCACCCAGTGCGTCCTGTTCGGCAAGGTCGACACGTACCGGGGCGAGGTCCAGATGACCAACCCCCTCGTCGACCTGATCGGCGACCAGACCGGGAAGATCGTCCCCGTCTACCCGCAGTCCGAGAAGGTCCGGGTCACCAGCCAGGACGTGGGTCGCTGGATGGCCGAGGTGCTGCGCCGGGCTGGGGAGTTCGCCGAGCCGCTCCCGCAACCCGTCCTCCGGGAGCACCACCTGATCGGCCGCACCGACGCCTTCCACGGCATCCACCAGCCCGAGGAGATGGACGACACCCGCCGGGCCCGCAAGCGCCTGGTGTTCGACGAGCTGCTCCGGGTCCAACTGGCCCTGATCCTCCGCAAGCGGGCGCTGGAACGGACGACGAAGGGGATCGTCCACGAGCCCGATGGCCCCCTCGTCGCCCAGTTCCACGACCGCCTCCCGTTCCCGCTCACCGGCGCTCAGCGGCGGGTCATCGGCGAGATCGAGGCCGACCTGGCCGGCCCCCACCCGATGCACCGCCTGCTCCAGGGCGACGTCGGCGCCGGCAAGACGGTCGTCGCCGTCAGCGCCCTGCTCGTCGCGGTCCAGAGCGGGCACCAGGGTGCGCTGATGGCGCCGACCGAGGTCCTGGCCGAGCAGCACCACCTCGGCGTCCGCCGCCTGCTCGACGGGCTGACCGTGAGCGACGGTGGCCTGACGCTGCTCGGGGAGCGCCCCATCGCCGTCGAGCTGCTCACCGCCCGCACCAGCGCCGCCGACCGCCGCCGCATCGCCGCCGGGCTGGAGCAGGGCACCGTCGACATCGTCATCGGCACCCACGCCCTGATCCAGGGCACCGTCACCTTCGCCGACCTCGGCGTCGTCGTGGTCGACGAGCAGCACCGCTTCGGCGTCGAGCAGCGGGCCGCCCTCCGGGAGCAGGGCGCCGGCGACGTCACCCCCGACGTCCTGGTCATGACGGCCACGCCGATCCCTCGCACCGCGGCGATGACCGTCTACGGCGACCTCGACGTCTCGGTCCTCGACGAGATGCCCCCCGGCCGGACCCCGATCACGACCAGGTGGGTCCGCATCGACCGGGAGCTGGAGGACGGCGAGGACGCCGAGGGCGACGACGCGCCGCTCCCCGACATCGACGAGGACGACGACCCGGAAGCCCAGGTCTGGGAGGCCGTCCGCGCCGCGGTGGCCGAGGGTCGGCAGGCCTACGTCGTCTGCCCGCTGATCGAGGAGTCCGACAAGCTGGAGGCGGCCAGCGCCCAGGAGACCTTCGACCGCCTCACCTGGCAGCCCGACGGCGAGCTGGCCGACCTCCGGGTCGAGCTCCTCCACGGGCGGGTCCCGGCCGCGGACAAGGAGGCGATCATGGAGCGCTTCCGCACCGGCGGCACCGACGTCCTGGTCGCCACCACCGTCATCGAGGTCGGCGTCGACGTCCCCAACGCCACCGTGATGGTCGTCCTCGACG
>CAYQGF010000229.1:0-6491 GCA_964416885.1 uncultured Iamiaceae bacterium | reverse complement strand
TTGCCGAGGTGGACGTCGCCGGTCGGCTGGATGCCGGAGAACACGCGGGTCATGGGCCGACGGTAGCGGCGCGTCCCGGCCCGGCCCCATCCTGTTCGTCCCACCATCCCCCAGGCGACGGTGGGGGGTGGCCCGGGCCCCGGCGCGCCGGACGGGGGAGGAGGGTGGCGGGATGACGAACGGTGCTCGCTCCCGGGTCGGGCCGGACGTGGCGTCGGTGCTGGCCCTGGTGGTGGGTGCCCTGGCGACCGCCGGCCTGCTCGTCCTGGCCAGCCTGCTGTCGCTCTGCGGCCTCTTCGGCGAGACCTGCACCGACGCCGAGACCATGCGGATCGGCCTGGCCACGATCGGCGCGGGCGTGACGTTCCTCGGTGTCCCAGGCCTGGTGGCGGTGGTGCGCCGGGATGCCCGCTGGCTCCTCGCCCCGCTGGTCGAGGCGGCCGTCGTGGCCGCGGTCGTCGTCGGGGTGCAGGTCTTCTGACGGGGCCGTGGCGGCAAACCACATCGGTGTCATATGCTCGGGGTCGTGACCTACCAGGTGCAGACCCCGGTCTTCGACGGGCCGTTCGACCTCCTGTTGCACCTGATCCTGCGGGAGCAGGTCGACCTCTACGAGGTGTCCCTGTCGTCCCTGGTCGAGGCGTACCTGGGCGAGCTGGAGCGGATGGAGACGCTCGACCTGGAGATCGCCACCGAGTTCCTGCTGATCGCGGCCACGCTCGTCGAGCTCAAGGCCCGGCGGCTGCTGCCCGGCGACGAGGACGTCGACATCGACGAGGAGCTGGCCCTCTGGGAGGAGCGCGACCTGCTCCTGGCCCGGCTGCTCGACTGCAAGACCTTCAAGGACGCCTCGGTCGTGCTGGCCGGCCTGGCCGACGCCGCGGCCCGCTCCTGGCCCCGTCGGGCCGTCACCGAGGACGCCTTCGTCGACCTCACCCCCGACTGCCTGCTCGGCGTCACCCCCGACGACCTGCGGTCCGCCTTCCTCCGGGCCAGTGCCCCGAAGCCGGTGCCCCGGGTCGACCTCGACCATGTCGCCCCCATCCGCCTGTCGGTGGCCGAGGCCGTGGCCGAACTGGTCGACGAGCTGCCCCGGGTCGGCCGGATCGGCTTCCGCGCCCTCACCGCCTCGCTGGTCGAGCGGCTGGAGGTCGTGGTCCGCTTCCTGGCCATCCTCGAGCTCTACAAGCAGGGCCTGATCGACCTCGACCAGGGCGAGCGGTTCGGCGACATCAGGGTCACCTGGACCGGTGGGGTCGACCTCGACGACGGGTTCGACGGGCGGGAGAGCGTGCTCGCCGGGGCCGTCGGGGCCATCGACGACTACGAGGGCTGATGGACGACACGCCCGCCGAGGCGCTTCCCTCCGAGGCCCGGCGGGCGCTGGAGGCCATCGTGATGGTGTCCGGCGACCCGGTGCCGCCGCAGATGCTGGCCCAGCTCCTGGAGGTGTCGGTCGAGCGGGTCGAGGCCGCCTGCGAGGCCCTGGCGGCCGAGTACGAGGGGCACGGCCGGGGCTTCGTCCTCCAGCGGGTCGCCGGCGGCTACCGGTACCAGAGCCACCCCGACGCCGCCCCCTACGTCGAGCGCTACGTGCTCGAGGGCCAGTCGGCCCGGCTCTCGAACGCGGCCCTGGAGACCCTGTCGATCGTGGCCTACAAGCAGCCGCTGTCGCGGGCCCAGGTGGCGTCGATCCGGGGCGTCAACGTCGACGGCGTGATGCGCACGCTCGTCCACCGGGGCCTGGTGGCCGAGGTCGCCCGCGATCCCGGGCCGGGCCAGGCCGTCCTCTACGGCACCACCCCGCTGTTCCTGGAGCGGCTCGGGATCGACAGCCTCGACGACCTGCCGCCCATCGCCAGCTTCGTCCCCGGCGCCGACGTGGTCGAGGCGTTGGAGCACGGTCTCCGCGTCGAGGACCCACCGGCCCCGGTCGACGTGACCGACGGGTCGGGCGACGACGCGACCGACGGACCGGACGATGACGGAGGGCCCTGACCCCCGCGTCCGGCTCCAGAAGGTGCTGGCCCAGGCCGGGCTGGGGAGCCGTCGGACCTGCGAGGAGCTGATCGCCGACGAGCGGGTCACCGTCGACGGCGAGGTGGCCCTGCTGGGCGACCGGGTCGACCCCGAGACCGCCACCGTCGAGGTCGACGGGGTGCCGATCGGCGTGCGGCCCGGCCTGGTCCACTACCTGCTGAACAAGCCGGCCGGCGTGGTGACCACCGCGGACGACCCCCAGGGCCGGCCCGTGGTGGTCGACCTGGTGCCGGCCGAGCCCCGGGTGTTCCCGGTCGGGCGGCTCGACCTCGACACCGAGGGCCTGCTGCTGCTCACCAACGACGGCGACCTCACCCATCGGCTCACCCACCCGTCGTTCGGGGTGGAGAAGGAGTACCTGGCCGAGGTGGAGGGCACGCCCGGCCGCTCGGCCCTCCACCGGCTCCGCACCGGCGTCGAGCTCGACGACGGCCCGACCGCCCCGGCCACCGTCGGCCTGGTGGCCCCGTCGTTGGTGCGGATCGTGATCCACGAGGGCCGCAACCGCCAGGTCCGCCGGATGTGCGATGCGGTCGGGCACCCCGTCCGACGTCTCGTCCGCACCCGCATCGGCCCGCTCACCGACCCCGGCCTGGCGCCGGGGGAGTGGCGGGAGCTGACCACCGCCGAGGTCCGCGCCCTCGAACGCGCCGCCGCCGGCTCGTCCACCGACGAACTTTGAGCGGAAAAGACCGCCGAGCGGAACAAGGCACTCAAAGTTCGCGCCTATGGGCGTGGTGCGGGGCGGTCCGAGGGGGGCGGATAGGGTCGCCGGCATGGCCCCTGCGGTGCGAGCCCTCCGGGGCGCCACGACGATCGACGTCGACACGCCCGAGCACATCGAGGAGCGCGTCACCGCCCTCCTCGACGCCATGCTGGAGCGCAACGACGTCGGTCACGACGACCTGATCAGCATCCTCTTCACCGCCACCGAGGACGTCGTCAGCACCTTCCCGGCCACCGCCGCCCGCAGCCGCGGCCTGGGCGACGTGCCGCTGATCTGCGCCCGCGAGCTGTCGATCGAGGGCGGCACGCCCATGTGCATCCGGGTGATGGTCCACCTCACCACCGAGCGCACCCGCGACCAGCTGCACCACGTGTACCTGGAAGGCGCCCGGAGCCTCCGCGACGACCTCCCCGACTGAGGTGGCCGAGGCCCGACCCGTCGTCCCCCTGGCGGCGCCGCCCGACCGGGTGGTCATCGGCGTCCCGGGCGGCCGGAGCATCACCAACCGGGCCCTGGTCGCGGCGGCGCTGGCCGACGGCACCTCCACGCTCCGCGGCGCCGGGCTGAGCGACGACAGCGAGGCCATGGTCGACTGCCTCCGCGCCCTTGGGGCGACGATCGACCTCGACGGCACCGACCTCACCGTCACGGGCGTGGCCGGCCACCCCCGCGGCGGCTCGCCCGATGCGCCGGTCGAGGTCTTCACCCGCCTGTCGGGCACGACCTCCCGGTTCGTCACCGCCGTCACCGCCCTGGCCGACGGACCGGTGCGGGTCGACGCCGCCCCGCCGATGCGCCGCCGGCCGATGGGCGACCTGGTCGAGGCCCTCCGCGCCCTCGGGGCGACGGTGGAGGAGCCCGGCGAGCCCGGGCACCTCCCGCTGACGGTCACCGGCCCCCTGACCGGAGCCGACGTCACGGTCCCGGGCACGGTGTCGAGCCAGTACCTCTCCGGCCTCCTGCTGGCCGGCGGGGCGCGGTCGACCCCGCTCTCGGTCCGGGTCGGCACCGACCGGCTGGTGTCACAGCCCTACGTCACCATGACCGCCCACGTGATGACCGCCTTCGGGGCCACCGTCGCGGCCGAGGGCACCACCTACCGGGTGGCGGGCGGCGGCTACCGGGCCACGGAGTACCGGGTCGAGGCCGACGCCGCCACCGCGGCCTACCTCCTGTCGGCCGCCGCGGTCACCGGGGGGACGGTGACGGTCCCGGGGCTGCCGACCGCCGACCTCCAGGCCGACGTGGAGCTGATCGACGTCCTGGCGGCCATGGGCTGCACCGTCCGGTGGGAGGGCCGGGACGTCACCGTCACCGGGCCGCCCGGAGGTCGCCTCACCGGCGGCACCTTCGACCTCACCGCCTTCAGCGACATGGCCCCCACCGTCGCCGTCCTGGCCGCCTTCGCCGACGGGCCCACCGAGGTCACCGGGGTCGGCTTCATCCGGGGCAAGGAGACCGACCGCATCGCGGCCTCGGTGGCCGAGCTGCGCCGGCTGGGCGTCCCCGCCGAGGAGGCCCCCGACGGCTTCGTCGTCCGCCCCGACGGACCGCCCCGCGGCCCGGCGACGATCGAGACCTACGACGACCACCGCATGGCCATGTCCTTCGCCCTGGTCGGCCTGGTCGCCCCCGGCATCGAGGTCGCCGACCCCGACGTGGTGAACAAGACCCACCCGGGCTTCTGGGCCGACCTCGACCGCCTCAAGGCGTGATCCGCTCCAGGACGTCGAAGGTCAGGCGCTCGTCGACCCCGGGCCGGCGGCTGACGAGCTGCCAGTCCGACGGCGGCAGGGCCGGGAACCAGGTGTCGGCGTCGGGCACCTCGACGTCGACGGTGGTCCGGTGCACGACGTCGACCTCCGGCAGCAGGGCCTCGTAGATCGTCGCCCCGCCGGCCACGACCGGGTCGGCGTCGGTCGCCGAGGCCCGGGCCAGAGCGTCCGCCGGCGAGGAGGCGGCCATCACGCCGTCGGGCAGGTCGGCCTGCGGCGACCGGGACACCACGACGATCCGCCGCCCCGGCAGCGGCCGGCCGATCGACTCCCACGTCAGGCGGCCCATCACCAGCGTGTGGCCCATGGTCACCCGCTTGAAGTGGGCCAGGTCCTCGGCCGCGTGCCAGGGCAGCCCGCCGTCGCGGCCGATGGCGCCGCCGGGGCCGACGGCCACGACCGCCGAGACGGTCACACCGCGACCGGGGCGGGCAGGGCCGGAGCCGGGTCGTAGCCCGACACCACGATGCTCTCGGGGGTGAAGCCGTCGATCTCGGTGACGGCCGGGTCGAGGGTGAGGGTGGGCAGCCGGCCGGGCGTGCGGCCGAGCTGGGTGAGCGCCTGCTGGTGGTGGTTGGCGTAGAGGTGGACGTCGCCGAAGGTGTGGACGAACACCCCCGGCCGCAGCCCGGTGACGTGGGCGACCATGTGGGTCAGGAGGGCGTAGGAGGCGATGTTGAACGGCACGCCGAGGAAGACGTCGGCCGAGCGTTGGTAGAGCTGGCACGACAACCGTCCGTCGCCGGTGACGTAGAACTGGAACAGCGTGTGGCACGGCGGGAGGGTGACCTCCTCGGCCTCGGCCGGGTTCCATCCGGTGACGATCAGCCGTCGGGACGTGGGGTCGGCGCGGATGCGCTCGACGACCCGGGCGATCTGGTCGACGCCGTCGTCGGCGTAGGTGCCGTCGGGGCGCCGCGTGGCCCCGAAGTTCCGCCACTGGTGGCCGTAGACCGGGCCCAGCTCGCCCTCGGGGCGGCCGAAGCGGGCCGCCTGCTCGGCGGTGGCCCACTCGTCCCAGATGGTGACGCCCCGGTCGGCGAGCCAGCCGTTGTCCGTGCGGCCCTGGAGGAACCACAGCAGCTCGACCACGATCGAGCGGAGGTGCACCTTCTTGGTCGTGAGCAGCGGGAAGCCGTCGGCCAGGTCGTAGCGGGACTGCCAGCCGAACAGCGAGCGGGTGCCGACGCCGGTGCGGTCGGCACGGTCCTCCCCGTCACGCCGGACGGCGTCGAGCAGCTCCAGGTACTGGCGCACGGTCCCCGATCCTACGGGGGGCGACCGGGTCGGAGCGGACCCTCGAACGGTCGTGGGGTCGCGGGCCTCGGTCGGCGCGGTCCGGGAGACGTGACCCGCTACGGTCCTCGACCCGTGAGGATCATCGCCATCGACGGCCCGGCCGGGTCCGGCAAGTCGACCATCGCCCGCAAGCTGGCCCAACGGCTCGGGCTCGACTACCTCGACACCGGCGCCATGTACCGCGGCGTCACCTTCGCGGCCCTGCGGCGCGGGCTCGACCCGGCCGAGGCGGCCGACGTGGCCCGCATCGTCGGCGACGTCGAGCTCGAGATCGGGGAGGATGCCGTCCTGGTCGACGGGGTCGATGCCACCATCGAGATCCGGGGCCCCGAGGTGACCCGGGCGGTGTCGCTGGTCGCCTCCAACCCCGACGTCCGCGCCGAGATGGTGCGGCGCCAGCGGGAGTGGGCCGCCGAGCGGGGCGGGGGCGTGCTCGAGGGCCGCGACATCGGCACCGTCGTGTTCCCCGATGCCCAGCTCAAGGTGTACCTGACGGCCCGGCCCGAGGTGCGGGCCGAGCGTCGCGCCAACGAGGTGTCGGACCTCTCCTACGAGCGGGTCGCCTCCGACCTGGCCCGACGCGACGCCCTCGACCAGGGCCGGGAGGCCTCGCCGCTCACCGAGGCCGACGACGCCCTGGTGGTCGACAC
>CAYQGF010000228.1:0-6517 GCA_964416885.1 uncultured Iamiaceae bacterium | reverse complement strand
TTGAAGTCGTCGGGGTCGACGGCCCGCCGGCCGAGGCCGCCGCCGGCGAGGAGCCCGAGGAGAAGGTGCGCCGCGACGTCGACGTCGAGGTCAACGGCAAGCGCTTCAAGGTCGCCATGTGGGTCCCGGCCTCGGCCGCCGCTCCCGTCGCCGTCGCCGGGGGGGCCGGTGGCGCGGCGCCCCGTCCCCGCCGCAAGTCCGGCGGCGCGGCCGCTGCGGCCGGCTCCGGGTCGGTCACCGTCCCGATGCAGGGCACGATCGTCAAGGTCACCGTGGCCGTCGGCGACGAGGTCACCACCGGCCAGACCGTGTGCCTGCTCGAGGCCATGAAGATGGAGAACGCCATCACCGCCGACAAGGACGGCACGGTCAAGGAGGTCCGGGTCGAGGCCGGCCAGGCCGTCTCCGCCGGCGACGTCGTCCTCGTGATCGAGTAGCCAGCCGGGCCAGCCGGGGCTGGAACCAGCCGGGACGTCGTCTGGGTCTCACGGGGTGTCAGACACCTTCCGCGCCGCCCTCGCGGCGGTCGAATAGGGCTTCGCCGGGCCCAGCCGGGACGTCGTCCGGGTCTCACGGGGTGTCAGACACCTTCCGCGCCAGCGGCGCGGGAGGTCCCGGTCGGTGGAGTGGGGCACGGAAGGTATCTGACACCGGCGCGTCAACGACCGCTGGGCCTGGTCGACGCAGGACAAACCCGCTGGGGCTCGTCGCAGGTCCGGTCGTAGCGTCGCGGTGTGAGCGAGGACTCGGGCGCGGACCCGGACGGGGTGCGGCTGCTGCTGGCGGAGCTGCGGCCCGAGCGGCGGGCCGTCGGGCTGGTCGCGGTGGTGCTCGTCGTCGCGGTCGGGCTGCCGGTCGTCGCCCAGCTCCAGCTCGGCCGGTTCGTCGACGCCGCCGCCGACGGGGCGACCGCTGGCGCCCTCACCCGCATCGCCCTGGTCTTCGGCACCCTGCTGCTGGTCGCCAACGCCCTCCAGCTCTTCGTCACCTGGCTGGCGGTCCGGCTGGCCTGGCGGGTCGGTAACCGGCTGAGGGTCGACCTGTGCCGCCACGCCCTCGACCTCGACCTGGCCTGGCACGGCGACCACTCGGCCGGCGAGGTGATCGAGCGGGTCGACGGCGACGTGGACGCCATCACCCGCTTCACCTCCACCGCTGTGCTCCAGGTCGTGGGCAACGCCGCCGTCCTGGTCGCGGTGGCCGGCACCGCGCTCTGGGTCGAGTGGCGGGCCGGGCTCGTCCTCCTCGCCACCGTGGGGGCCGCCACCGCCGTGCTGATCCGGCTCCGCACCGCCGCAGTCGGCCACCACGACCACGAGCGGGAGACGCTCGCCCACCTCTACGGCGACCTGGAGGACCGTCTCGGCGGGCTGGAGGACCTGCGGGCCAACGGCGCCGGGGCCTGGGCCGTCGACCGCCTGCACCGCCACTCGGCCCGGGGCTGGCGGGCCGCCCGCCAGGCATCGCTGCGCTCCGAGGGCGCCTACGCCTCGACGGGCATCACCTTCGCCGTCGGCACCGCCGTCACCCTCGGCGTGGCCGCCTGGCTGACCGCCCAGGGCCGGCTCACCCTCGGCACCGTGCTGGTGCTGTTCCGCTTCGTCCAGATGGTCCAGCAACCGTTGGAGCGCATCGGCGAGCAGCTCACCGAGTTCCAGAAGGCGGTGGCCGGCCTACGCCGGGCCGCCCGCCTGCTCGGGACCCCCGTCACCATCGCCCCCGGTACGGCGATGCTCCCGGCCGGTCCGCTCGCCGTCGACCTCGATGCCGTGTCCCTCCGCTACGGCACCGACGGGGCCGGGCACCTGGCGCTCGACCACGTCCACCTGCACCTCGCGGCCGGCCGCAGCCTCGGGGTCGTCGGGCGCACCGGCTCCGGCAAGACGTCGTTGGGCCGGATGCTGGCGCGCTTCTGGGACCCGACCGAGGGCACGGTCAGGATCGGCGGGGTCGACCTCCGCGACGTCGACCCCCGTTCGCTGCGGGCGCGGGTCGCGGTCGTCACGCAGGAGGTCGAGGTGCTGCGGGCCACCGTCCGCGACAACCTCACCCTCTTCGGAGCGGTGCCGGCCGACGACTCCGCCATCACCGAAGCGCTGGCGGACGTCGGCCTCAGCGCCTGGCTGGCCGGGCTGCCCGCCGGGCTCGGCACCGAGCTCGACGGGTCCGACCGGCTGTCGGGCGGGGAGGCCCAGTTGCTGGCATTCGCCCGGGTCCTGCTCGCCGACCCCGGGCTGGTCCTGCTCGACGAGGCGACCAGCCGGCTCGACCCGGCCACCGAGGCGCGGGTCGCGGCGGCCACCCGACGGCTGCGGGAGGGCCGGACCCTGGTCATCGTGGCCCACCGCCTCGCCACCCTCGACGACGTCGACGAGGTCTGCGTGGTGGAGGACGGTCGCATCGTGGAGCACGGTCCCCGGGCCACCCTCTCCACCGACCGGACGAGCCGCTACGCCGCCCTCCGCGCCGCCCAGGCCGCCGCCACGTCCATCGCCGGTGCCTCGCCCGCCGGGAGCGCTCCGTGACCACCCTCTCGCTCGACGGGCCGACCGAGGGGCCGGCCGACCTCGCCGAGGGGCTGGACGAGCCCGGCCCGGCCCGGCGCCTCGGCGCCCGGCTGGCGTGGCGGGTGATGCGCCGCGACCCTCGGGCGTGGGCGTTCGCCTGCTGCTGGTGGACGGCCTTCCACTCGCTCCCGGTCGCCTCGGGCCTGGCCCTCGGCTGGGTCCTCGACCAGATCTCGGGCGGTGGCCGGGTGACGGTCCCGTGGGCGGCGCTGGCCGTCCTGGCCGGGGTCGAAGCCACCCGCTGGGCCCTGTTCCTCGTGGCCGTCGTGCAGTGGCACGGGGCGTGGGTCGGCTGGCAGGCCCGGGTCCGCATGGCGCTGCTCGACTCGCTGGTGTCCGATCCCGGTGCCGTGGACGAGCGGCTCCCGGGCGCTCCGGGCGAGGCGGTCAGCCGCTTCCGCGACGACGCCCAGGACATCGCCCTGGTCCTCGACGTCTGGCTCGACGTCGTGGGCACCGCGGTGGGTGCGGTGCTGGCGGTGGCCGTCCTGGCCGTCATCGACGTCCGTCTGGCCCTCACCGTCGCCCTGCCCGCCCTGGTCGTCATGGCCCTGGCCCACGCCTTCGGCCCGGTGCTGCGACGCTGGCGGCTCGACGCCCGGGCCGCCACCGCCCGGGTGACCGGCTTCGTGGGCGACACCTTCGGGGCCGTCGCCTCGGTCAAGGCCCTCGGGGCCGAGGCCGCCGTGGCCCAACGCTTCACCGCCCTGGGCGACGACCGGGCCCGCCACGCCGCCCGCGACGAGGTCGGGACCCAGCTCCTCTACACCTTGTCGGGCGCCACCGCCGACCTGGCCCTGGCCCTCAGCCTGGTCGTCGCCGCACCCGCCGCCGCCCGGGGCCAGCTCACCGTCGGTGACCTGGGCATGATCGCCGCCTTCGCCTCGGTGGTGGCCGGCCTCCCCCGCTTCGTCGGCCGGCTGGGCGCCTACCACCGGCAGGCCGACGTCTCGGCCGTGCGCCTGGCCCGCCTGCTCCCGGCCGGGCAGCGCACCCTCACCGGGGTCGCGGGCGACCACGAGCTGCACCTGCGGGCGCCCCGCCACCTCCCCGCCGACGCCTCGATCGGCCCGCCGCCGGGCATCGACGACCCCGACGTCCCGTTCCGCACCGATGCCGACCGCCGGTCCCACCACCCATCCCGAAGCGACGAGGGGGCCGACGGCCTCGAGGTCCGGGGGCTCACCGTGCGCCGCCACGAGGTCGTCGCCGTCGAGGGGGTCGACGTCACGGTCCGCCCCGGACAGCTGGTCGCCGTCACCGGGCCGGTGGGGGCGGGCAAGTCGAGCCTGCTGCGGGCCGTGCTGGGGCTGGTCCCCTCGGAGGGCGAGGTGCGGTGGGACGGCGAGCCGGTCACCGAGCCGTCGAAGGTCCTGGTCCCGCCGCGGGTCGCCTACGTCCCCCAGGCCCCCCGGCTGTTCAGCGAGCCACTGGCCGACGCCGTCCTGCTCGGCCTCCCCCGGGAGCGGCTCCCCCACGCCCTCCGCCTGTCCCGGCTGGAACGGGACCTCGACGCCATGCCCGAGGGGTTGGCCACCGTGGTCGGCTCGCGGGGCGTGCGGCTCTCGGGCGGCCAGGTCCAGCGGGTGGCGACGGCCCGGGCCCTGGCCCGCCGCCCCGCGCTGCTGGTGGTCGACGACCTGTCGAGCGCCCTCGACGCCGCCACCGAGGCCGAGCTGTGGGACGGCCTGCTCGCCGCCGCCGACACCGACGGCACCGCCATCCTGGTGGTCACCCACCGTCCGGCGGTCCTGGCCCGGGCCGACGACGTCGTCCACCTGGAAGCCGGCCGCCGCGTCCGCTGACCCGTTCTGGGAGCGAAAGCGGTCGCCAGGGCGGCCACATCTGCTCCCAGAACGGCGAAGGAGGTCAGCCGGGGTCGGCGAGGACGACGCGGACGCCGACGAGGCGGATGCGACGGTCGAGGTCGAAGCGGCCCAGGACCTCGACGGCCTGGGCCGCCACCACGTCGACGTCGGTGGTCGGGCCGGCGGGCAGCTTGGCGATCTTGGTGCGGGTCCAGAAGCTGGCCGTCCGCAGCTTGACCGCTACGTGGGTGACCTCCCGCCCGTCGGCGGCGACCTCGGCCGTGAGCCGCCGGGCCTGGCCGTCGACCTCGGCGGCCAGCCGGGCCGGGTCGGTGACGTCCTCGGTGAAGGTGACCTCGTGGCTGCGCCCCTTGGCGACCCGGGGCGAGCCGTCGATCGGGTCGAGCCCGCCCCCGAGCCCGAGGACCTTGAGCCCCGGGCCGATCCGGGGGCCGAACTCGGCCGCCAGCGCGGCCTCGTCGGCCCGGGCCAGGTCGCCGACGGTGCGGACGCCGCACGTCTCCGCCAGCCGGGCCGCGATGCGGGGGCCGATGCCCCAGATGACGGCGACCGGCTCGTCGGCCATGGTCTCGGCCCACTCTCGGCGGGTCAGCATCCCGACCCCACCGGGCTTGACGGCCCGCACCGCGGTCTTGGCCAGCAAGCGGGTCTCCCCCACCCCGACCGCGCACGACAGCCCGGTGCGCGCCAGGACCGCGTCCCGCACGGTGTGGGCCAGGCCCACCGGGTCGTCGGTGGCGGCGCCGACGAAGGCCTCGTCCCAGCCCCACACCTCGACCTCGTGACCGAAGGAGCGGAGGACGTCCATCACCTCCTCCGAGGCGGCGTCGTAGGCCTCCCGGTCCGACGGCAGGAAGACGGCCTCGGGGCAGCGACGCAGGGCGGTGCGCAGCGGGATCCCCGACCGGACCCCGTGGGCCCGGGCCTCGTAGGACGCGGTGGCGACCACCTGTCGGGGCCGGTGGGGGTCGCCATCACCGCCGACCACGACCGGGAACCCGGCCAGCTCGGGCCGCCGCCGCACCTCCACCGCGGCCAGGAACTGGTCCATGTCCACGTGCAAGACCCACGTCGGAGCCGCGGCCGCGCCCTCATCCACGCGACTCAGCCCGGCAGGCCCGTCAGCTAGCCCCGTGGCACTGCTTGAACTTCTTGCCGGACCCGCAGGGGCAGGGGGCGTTGCGCGGCGTCTTGTCCCACTCGGACTTCACGACCGGCTGGGCGCTCTTCTCCTCGATCGCGGCCGGCGCGTCCTCCAGCTCGGGGTTGGCCGCGGCCTGGGCTCGGGCCGCGGCCCGCATCCGGTCGTCGCTGGAGCTGGCGTCGTCGGCCGGGCCGGAGGTCGTGACCTTGTCGGGGACCGAGGCCTGCTCCTCCTCCTTGACGACCTGGACGTGCATCACGAACTTGACGTGGTCCCGGTCGATGTTCTTCATCATCACGCCGAACATGTCGAAGCCCTCGCGCTGCCACTCGACCAGCGGGTCCTTCTGGCCCAGGGCCCGGAGGTTGATGCCCTCCTGGAGGTAGTCCATCTCCTGGAGGTGGTCGCGCCAGTGCTGGTCGATGAGGCGCAGGGCGACCTGACGCTCCATCTCCCGCATGTTCTCCTCGCCCATCTCGGCCTCACGAGCCTCGTAGAAGGCGGTGGCCTCGCCGATCAGCAGGTCGTAGACCTCGTCGGTGGTGACGGCCTCCTTGAGCCGCTCCTCGGTGAGCTCGGTGGGCCAGTAGGTCCCGACCTCGACCAGCAGGGTCTCGATGTCCCAATCGTCACCGAAGTCGCCCGAGCAGTGGGTGGTGATGATCTCGTCGACGGCGATGGCCAGGTTCTCGAGGGTCTCGTCGCGCAGGTCGGCGGAGTCGAGGATCTCGTCGCGGCGCTGGTAGATCACCTTGCGCTGCTCGTTCATGACCTCGTCGTACTTGAGCACGTTCTTGCGGATCTCGGCGTTGCGCTGCTCGACGGTGCTCTGCGCCCGTTCGATCGCCTTGGTGATCATCTTGTGCTCGATCGCCTCGTCGTCGGGCAATGCGCGGCCCATCACCCAGCTGAGCGCTCCGGTCGCGAACAGGCGCATCAGTTCGTCGTCGAGGCTGAGGTAGAAGCGGCTCTCGCCC
>CAYQGF010000227.1:0-6534 GCA_964416885.1 uncultured Iamiaceae bacterium | reverse complement strand
GGAGTGGAACGTGGCGATCAGCCCCGCTCCCAGGAACCCGACCCGGACCGTCATGACCGGCGACCCTAAACCGAACTGGGGACGATCCCGGTGGCCAGGGCCACCGGGATCGTCCCCAGTACGTCGGAGGGGTGGGACGTCAGGCGTTGGCGCGGGCCAGGGCGTGCTGGACCAGGTCGATCAGGGTCGACTTCGTCGCGTTCCGGTCCCGGGCGTCGGTGAGGACGATCGGCGTGTCGGGCGAGATGCCCAGCGCCTCCCGCACCGCCTCGGGCGTGTGGGCGGCCTCGCCGTCGAAGCAGTTCATGGCGACGACGAAGGGCAGACCGGCCTCCTCGAAGTAGTCCACCGCGGGGAAGCAGTCCTCCAGGCGCCGGGTGTCGATCAGGACCACGGCCCCGATGGCGCCCCGCACCAGGTCGTCCCACATGAACCAGAACCGGTCCTGGCCCGGGGTACCGAACAGGTAGAGCACCAGGTCGTCGCCCAGGTGGATGCGGCCGAAGTCCATCGCCACCGTGGTGCTGGTCTTGGTCGCGACCTTGCTGGTGTCGTCGACGCCCTCGCTCACCTTGGTGAGGGCGGCCTCGGTGGTGAGGGGCTCGATCTCGGAGATCGAGCCGACGAAGGTGGTCTTGCCCACGGCGAAGCCGCCGGCGACCACGATCTTCACGGGGAGCGGCGCCGGGCCGCCGGCCCCACCGGTCTGGTCGACCGTGGACATCTCAGAGGGCCTGGAGACCATCGAACACCCTTTCGAGGAGGCGGAGGCTCGGGCGCCCGCCGCTGGCGTGCTCCCGGTTGAAGTCGAGGAAGCCCTCGTCGCAGAGGTCACCGGCGAGGACGCGGGCGACGCCGAGGGGGATGTGCAGGTGGGCCGAGACCTCGGCCAGCGAGGTCGGCGTGCGGCAGAGGCGCAGGATGTCGCCGCGCTCCATCGCCATCCGCTCGGCGCGGACGTCGCCCGCGGCGGTGCGGACGAGGATCGTCTCCAGGCCGATCTCGGTCTGGGCGCGGGTGCGCCCGCCGGTGAGGGCGTAGGGACGGACGCGCAGGCCGGCGCCGTCGGGTCCGGGGGGGCTCATGGGCAGGACCTCATCGGGGCAGCGCTCCTTGGAGCTCGGCCCGCAGCTCGGGGGTCAGCACTGCACCGCAGCGCTCGACGAGCACGGCCATCTCGTAGCCGACCAGGCCGACGTCGGAAGAGGCGTCGGCCACCACGGCGAGGCAGCTGCCGTCGCTGATGCCGGTGACGAAGAGGAAGGCGTGCTCCATCTCGATGATGATCTGGGTGACCTGGCCCCCGCCGAAGCGACCGGCGGCCCCGTAGGCCAGGCCGATCAGACCGGACGCCACGGCGGCGAAGCGGTCGGCGGCATCCCGGTCGAGCCCCTGGGAGACGGCCATCGGCAGACCGTCGGCCGACACCACGACCGCCTCGCTGACGCCGGGGACGCGCTCGACGAAGCTCGTGACGAGCCAGTTCACGTTGCGGGCTTCGGTGCTGATCTGCATCAGGGTTCCTCGATGGGGGTCGGGGCGGGGGGAAGGGCAGCGGCCTGCTTGCCGGAGTGGAAGCGGGAGAGCATCGCCCGCACCTCGTCGGGGGAGCGGGTGGTCGCGGCGGTGGCGGGGCGGGCCGGGCCGTCGGCACCGGGGACGGCCCGCTTGGCGCCGGCCCGGCGGGGGACCCGCTTCACCAGCCCGGCCGACGTGAGCTCCGGGCCGTCGCCCGACGGAGCGGGGGCCGGAGCGGGGGTGGCCATCGGGGCCGCGCCCGGGGTCGGGGCGGCGGGGCCGGGGAGGGTCGGCACCGGGGCGGGGCCGTCGGTCGTCCGGGTCGCCGGGGGGCGGGCGGTCAGCCCCCCGGCCGGCGCGGCCGGGGGCAGGGGTGCCGCGGGCGGGCGGATGGGGGCCAGGTCCTCGCCCGGCGCCACGAGCGGGCTGCTCGGGGGGACCGGGGGCAGGGCCCGCGCCTCGAACGGGTGGGCATGGTCCGGGGCCTCGGCGGGCGGGCCGTCGGGCGCGGCGGGTGCCCGGAAGAGGTGGGTCCCGCCGCCGGCCGACGCCGCCTCGGCGCCGTTGGGCCTCGGGCCGGCCCCGAACAGCCGGGGGCCCTCCGGCCCGGGCCCGGCCGGGTCGGCGGGGTCGGCCCCGCCGGACAGCGCGTCGCCCCCGAGGGCGCCGCCGTCGAGGGCGGTGCCGCGGAGCGAGCCGGTGAACGGCGAGGGCTCCAGCCCGGACCCGGCGAGGGTCGCCCCCCGGGTGCGGGCCGGCAGGGCGCCGGCGTCGACCGGCCCCTCGGGCGCCACGTCGTCAGCCGGTGCCGCTGGTGCCGCCGACGCCGGCACCGGCGTCGGGGGTGTCGCGGGGGCCGGGAAGGCGACCGTGCTCAGGCCCTCGTCGAAGGCCGGGCCGGTCGGCACGGCGTCGGCCAGCGTGGCCGGGGCGTCGTCGAACGGTGCGGGGACCGGGTCGAGGTCGTCCTCGAGCGGACCGCTGTAGAACTCGAACGGGGGCAGGATCGACGAGGGCGTGGCGACCGTCGACGTCGGCGTCGGCCCGGCCGGGGCCCCACCGAGCGGCGACCCGCCGAGGCCCGGGGCGGCACCGTCGCTCAGGTCGACGGTGTCGATCTGGGCCACGAGCACCGACGAGGGGATGCTGACGATGGCGGTCACGCCACCGGCCGGCGACGGCACCAGGCGGACGGCGATCCCGTGCCGGTTCGCCAACCGGCCGACGACGATGAAGCCGAGGGTGCGGGCGAGGGTCAGGCCCAGCAGCGGCGGGCGGGCCAGGAGCTGGTTGGCGTCGGCCAGTTGGTCGGCCGACATGCCGATGCCCTGGTCGGTGATCGAGATGGTGTAGCCACCGCCGTTGTTGCCGTGGCCGACCACCTCGACCCGGGAGTCCGGCGGGGAGAACTGGGTGGCGTTCTCCATCAGCTCCGACAGGAGGTGGGCCAGGTCGGCGGCGGCCGCCGAGACGACCTCGCACTCGTCGACGTCGAGCAGGTCGATGCGGGCGAAGTGCTCGATCTCGCCCACCGCGGCCAGGGCGACCTTGGTCAGCGGCACCGGCTTGCCCCGGCGGCGGCCCGGCTCGGCCCCCGCCAGCACCAGCAGCGACTCGGCGTTGCGGCGCATCCGGGTGGCCATGTGGTCGAGCTTGAACAGGTGCTCGAGCTGGTCGGGGTCGTCCTCCTGGGCCTCCAGCTCGTCGATGAACTCGAGCTGGCGGTCGAGGAGGCCCTGGTTGCGGCGGGCCAGGTTGACGAACATGTCGCCGATGCCCTTGCGGAGCATGGTGGCCTGCTCGGTCGCCACGTTCACGGCGACCTCCTGGATCTCGTTCACCGACACCGCGAGCTGGGCCAGCTCCTTGCCGCCGGTGGCCTCGATCGAGCCCACCTCGGGCCGGAGGTGGTCCATGTCCTCGTCGTTGGGGTTCCGCAGGGCGTCGACCAGCTTCGGGAGCTGCTCGGTGGCCACCCGGTCGGCGGCCGAGGTGAGCCGGAGGATCGGGCGGGCGATCGAGGTGGCGACCCAGACGGCGAGGGCGAGCGCCGCCAGCACGGCGACCAGGGCGCCACCGAGGAAGAGCCGGGCGGCGCGCTCGGAGGCGGCCACCCGGTCCGATGCCTCGGTCAGCACGGCGTCGGCCTCGGCGGCGCCGATCTCCCGGAGCTGGTCGAGGGTGCTGACCACCGCAGGGGTCCACCGCGCCGCGTCGACGTCGACCAGGGCGTCGGCGTCGAGCGCCCGGACCCGGTCGACGGTGTCCCGGAAGGACGACAGGTCGCCGCCGACCATGCGGTTGCGGAGCTGGGCCCGGATGTCGGAGCCCGACTGGGCGCTGATGACGGCCAACTGGACCTCGGACCGATCGACGGCCTCGACGAACAGCGCTCGGCTGCTCACCCCAGACGCGGTGTCGGCGTCGGGGTCGGTGGCGCCACCGTCGACCACCGGGAAGTGCCCGTCGGCGGCCGCCCCGGCGAGGAGGATGCCGATGCGCGCCCGGGAGGTCGTGTAGTCGCCGAGGGCCACCACGCTCCCCGCGCCCTGCGCCAGCCCGCCGTCGTCGATGGCGGCGACCAGGCGGTTGTTGAGCGGCGGCAGCGCCCCGAGGACGCTGCGGTACAGGCTCTCGGCCCACGCCCACCCGATCGTCCCCGGGTCGATCTGCTCGCGGAGGCTGGGGAGCTGGCCGATGGCCCGCTGGGCGGACGCGCCGGCCTGCGTCGCGGGGCCGTCGTCGACGACGGCCATCGCCTGGTCGAGGGCCTTGGTCGACTCGTCGACCCGGGCCCGCTGGGCCACGAGCTCCTCGGTCGGGGCCTCCTCCGGGCCGGCGAGGAAGGCCACGGAGTAGAGGGACTCGAGCTGGATGTCGTGCTGGAGCTGCTGGGCCGCGACGATCGCCTCGATGTTCTCGGCGTCGGCGCGGGTCGCGGCGGCCTCCGAGCTGCGCTGCACGTAGCCGATGCCGGCCAGGCCGACGATGACCGCCAGGGGCGCGGCCACCATGGCGATGAGCTTCGTCCTGATGCTGAGCCTGTCGAACACCCTCGGTCCCGTCCCATCGGCACGTGGGGAGCGACGGGTCATCGCTCCCAGGTCCCTCCATCGTCGGCAGCGGGACGCCGCGATCAAGGATCCGCAGGCATGCGATGTCCCGATTGGTGCGAGCGGCCGGGCCGGGGCGTCTACGCTGCGCCCGTCACCCACGGAGGTCACCCATGTCCAACATCCCCCCCGGTCCTCCCGGAGGCTTCCCCCCTCCCCCGGGCGGCGGTGCCCCACCCCCGCCCGGCGGCGGGTTCCCGCCGCCCCCCGGTGGTGGTGGCTTCCCGCCCCCTCCGGCCGGTGGCGGCTTCCCGCCGCCCC
This sequence comes from uncultured Iamiaceae bacterium, assembly GCA_964416885.1. Classification (GTDB taxonomy): domain Bacteria; phylum Actinomycetota; class Acidimicrobiia; order Acidimicrobiales; family Iamiaceae; genus Iamia. The sequence goes on along the minus strand of CAYQGF010000227.1, from coordinate 1,642 downwards.
CGCAGGGCGGCTTCGGCTACGGCGGCGGTCCCCCCGCGGCCCCGGTCGAGTGGCAGGACCGCCTGGTCTCGGGCCTGATCGACTACGTCGGCCCGTTCATCCTGGCCAACATCCTCGGGGCCGTGGTGAACGTCATCATCTCGTCCAACTCCAACCTGTACTTCAGCCCTGGTGGCCTGATCCTCGGTCTGGCCGCCCTCGGCTGGGCGCTGTTCAACGGCTACCAGGCCGGCCAGACCGGCCAGAGCTTCGGGATGAAGCAGTCCGGGCTGAAGCTGGTCGGTGAGCAGACGGGCCAGCCCATCGGCGGGGGCCAGGGCCTGGTGCGGAACCTGCTGTTCCTCGCCTACTGGATCTGCGGATGCCTGTTCCCGGTCCTGATCATCGACGCCCTGTTCCCCCTCTGGGACGCCAAGAAGCAGACCCTCCGCGACAAGATCGCCAAGTCGATCGTCGTCCGAGCCTGATCGCGGCGCGTACGGAAGGTGCCTGGCACCTTCCGTACGCGTTCAGGCGAGGGGGCGGTCGGTGGGGCGCACCGGGGCGGGCAGGAGGGTGTCGCCCATCAGGTGACGGTCGACGGCGGCGGCGCAGGCCCGGCCCTCGGCGATGGCCCACACGATCAGGCTCTGGCCCCGGCCCATGTCGCCGGCGACGTACACGCCGGGGACGTTGGTGGCCCAGCCCTCGTCGCGGGCGACGTTGGAGCGGGGGTCGAGGTCGACGCCGAGGTCGTCGAGCAGCGCACCCTTCTCCGGGCCGGTGAAGCCCATCGCCAGCAGGACCAGGTCGGTCTCCAGCTCGACGTCGGTGCCCTCGACCTTCTGGAACCGGCCGTCGACCATCTCCACCTCGTGGAGCCGCAGGGCGCGGACCCGGCCGTCGGCATCGCCGAGGAACTCCTCGGTGTTGACCGAGAACAGCCGCTCCCCGCCCTCCTCGTGGGCCGAGGACGTGCGGAACATCAGGGGCCAGGTCGGCCACGGCGTGCTGTCGGCCCGGGCCTCCGGCGGTCGCGGCATGATCTCGAACTGGTGGACGCTGCGGGCCTTCTCCCGGTGGGCGGTCCCGAGGCAGTCGGCCCCGGTGTCGCCGCCGCCGATGATGACGACGGCCCGGCCCTCGGCCGAGATCTTGGCGTTGAGCAGGTCGCCCTCCTGCACCCGGTTGGCGTCGGGCAGGTACTCCATGGCCTGGTGGATCCCGTCGAGCTCGCGCCCGGGGATCGGCAGGTCACGGGCCTGGGTGGCGCCGCCGGCGAGGACGATGGCGTCGAAGTCGCGCTGGAGGTCGGCCGCGGTGACGTCGACCCCGACGTTCACGTTGGTGCGGAAGACCGTGCCCTCGGCCTCCATCTGGGCCAGCCGACGGTCGAGGAAGCGCTTCTCCATCTTGAACTCGGGGATGCCGTAGCGCAGGAGCCCCCCGAGGCGGTCGGCCCGCTCGAACACCGTGACGGCGTGGCCGGCCCGGGTGAGCTGTTGGGCCGCGGCCAGCCCGGCGGGGCCGGAGCCGACGACAGCGACCCGCTTGCCGGTCTGGACCGACGGGGCCACCGGGGCGACCCAGCCCTCCTCCCAGGCGTGCTCGATGATCGAGACTTCGACCTGCTTGATCGTGACCGGGTCCTGGTTGATGCCCA
>CAYQGF010000226.1:0-6536 GCA_964416885.1 uncultured Iamiaceae bacterium | reverse complement strand
CCTCGGCGTCGATGATGGAGAACAGCTCGGTGTCGTCGTCGGCGGGCCAGGGCATCGTGCTCTCCTCGGAGGGAAGGTTCAGGCGTCGCCGCGGGCCCGGGCGAGGGCGCCGGGGGCGAGGCGGTCGATCAGCCCATCTTGGGCCTCGGGGTCGGCGGCGAGCGAAGCGACCTCGGCCAGCTGCTCGACCCTCCGGGTGTGGCGATCGCCCTCGAAGGGTGTGGCGAGCCACAGGTCGACGATCTCGGTGGCCAGACCGGTGCCGACGACCCGGCCGCCGAGGGACAGCACGTTGGCGTCGTTGTGGAGCCGGCTCATGCGGGCGGTGTAGAGGTCGTTGCACAGCGCGGCCCGCACGCCCCGGACCCCGTTGGCGGCGAGCTGCTCGCCCTGACCGGAGCCGCCGAGCACGATGCCCCGTTCGACCGAGCCGTCGGCCACGGCCCGGGCCACCGCGGCGCAGTAGCCGGGGTAGTCGACCGACTCCTCGCCGTCGGTGCCGGCGTCGTTGACGACGTGGCCGGCTGCTCGGAGGTGGGACGCCAGGAGGGCCTTGAGGGCCACGCCCGCGTGGTCGGAGCCGATGGCGATGCGCATGGCCCCGATCATGGCGCCCCGGTGCCGCCCGGGGGGAAGGCCAGCTCGACGACGACGTCGACCAGGTCCTCGATGTCCGCCGCGGCCCGTTCGTGCGCCCGGCGGGACAGGCCCATCGGGTCGGCCACGTCGTCGGCCGGGTCCGAGCCCATCAGGTCGGCGGCCTTGCGGCCCTGGCCGAGGTGGCCGAGCCAGGCCGCGAAGGGCTCGTCGGCTCGGCGGGGCCCGACGCGGTCGGCTCGCCGGGCCAGCTCGCGCAGGGTGAAGGTCCGCGGCAACGCCCCGTTGACCATCACCGCGGCCTCCCGCACGTGCTCGCGGGCCATCCCGATCACCAGGTCGGCGGTGGCCACGGCCTCCGGCGTGAGGAGGGTGCTGCGGTGGGCGGACACGTCGTAGCCCATGCGGGCCAGCGCCCGGGCGGTGTCGGGCGCGGCCGGCGTGCCCTCGCTCACCAGCCCGGCCGAGTGCACGCGGGCCTCGACCCCGCGGCGGGCCAGCCGGTCGCGCAGGATCACCTCGCCCATCGGCGAGCGGCACTGGTTCCCCGTACACACCACGAGCACGTCGATGCCCGGATCGTAGGCCGGGCCCCGGCTCGCCCTGCACTGCGTCCGGGGCGTGGTCCCGTTCTGACCGGGGAGAAGCTCGTTTTCGCGCTCCTCGTCGGTCAGAACCGCTAGCGGCGGCCGCGGGTCCGGTTCTGACCGGGGAGGAGGCCGTCTTCGCGCTCCTCGTCGGTCAGAACGGGGAAGGGGCGGATTCCCGGGAGGCGCACGGGCAGGAATACCGTGCGCGGCCATGGCCGCCGAGCTCGATCCCCGCACGCCCGTCCTGGTGGGCGTCGGGCAGCTGAACGTCCGCGTCGACCGGGGCGAGGAGCCCCTCGAGCCCGTCGCCATGCTGGCCGAGGCCGCCCGCCTCGCCGCGGCGGACAGCGGCGGCGATGCCGGCCGGCTGCTGGCCGGCATCGACACCATCGGTGTCATCGACATCCTGTCGTTCCGCTACCGGGACCCGGCGGCCCTCGTCGCCGACCACCTCGGCGCCGACCCGAAGCGCCGTTGGTCCACCGTGGCCGGGGGCAACTACCCGCAGACCCTGCTCAACCGGGCGGCGTGCGACATCGCCACCGGCGAGGCCGACCTCGTCCTGATCGGAGGGGCGGAGGCGTGGCGGACCCGCAGCGCGGCCCGGAAGGCCGGTTCCGACCTGGGGTGGACGGCCCAGCCCGACGACGCCGCCCCCACCGAGCGCTTCGGCGACGACACCCCGCTCGCCCACCCCGACGAGATCGCCCGGGGCATCTTCCTGCCGGTCCAGCTCTACCCGCTCTTCGAGAGTGCGGTGCGGGCCGCCTCCGGGCGCGACCAGGCCGAGCACCAGCGGGTGGTGTCCGAGCTGTGGGCCCGGTTCAGCGAGGTGGCCGCGGCCAACCCCCATGCGTGGATCCGGGAGGCCCGGACCGCCGAGGAGATCCGCACCGCCGGCCCGGACAACCGGATGATCGGCCACCCGTACCCGAAGCTCATGAACTCGAACAACAGCGTCGAGCAGGCCGCCGCCCTCGTGCTGACGTCGGTCGAGCGGGCCCGTGACCTCGGCGTCCCCACCGACCGCTGGGTCTTCCCGTGGGCCGGCACCGACGCCCACGACACCTGGTTCGTCGGCAACCGGGTGTCGATGCACCGGTCGCCGGCCATCGGCATCGCCGGGAACCGGGCCCTCGACCTGGCCGGCGTCGGGGTCGACGACCTGGCCCACATCGACGTCTACTCCTGCTTCCCCTCCGCAGTGCAGGTGGCGGCCGAGGAGATCGGCCTCGGGCTCGACCGTCAGCTCACCGTCACGGGCGGGCTGAGCTTCGCCGGCGGCCCGTGGAACGACTACGTGTCGCACTCGATCGCCACCATGGCCGAGGTGCTGCGGGACGATGCCGGCTCGGTCGGCCTGGTCACGGCCAACGGCGGCTACCTGACCAAGCACGCCTTCGGCGTCTACTCGACCGAGCCGCCGGCCCGGGCCTTCCGCTGGCAGGACTGCCAGGCCGAGGTCGACGACATCGGCGAGGTCGAGCTGGTCGCCGATCACGAAGGGGCGGTGCGCATCGAGGCGGCCACGGTGATGTACGACCGCGACGGCCAGCCGGAGCAGGCGATCATCGCCACCCGTACGCCCGACCGCGACCGGGCCTGGGCCACCAGCACCGACGCCGACGTGATCGCTCTGGTCACCGAGGACGAGCCGGTCGGCGTCGCCGCCCACCGCACCGCCGCCGGCATCCTCAGCCTCTGACCGCGCCGGCCGCGCCGCGAACCTGCGGCAGGTGTGGGCGGTCTTGCTGGATGTCTGCCGCAGGTTCGGGGTGGAGGGGTGGGATTTGCGGTGGGGGAGGGGACCCACGTAGTTTGCGCTTCGCTTCACAAGCGGTGCCACGCCAGGCGCCGCAAGGCCCCGACGGATCCCGAGTGTTCGACCTCCGCACCCGCCAAGACCTCAACCGAGGCTTCTCCGAGGCCTTCGGCCGAGGCATCGACCTGGCCTTGACGCCCGTGGTGTTCGGTGCCATCGGATGGCTCATCGACCGCGTCGCCGGCACCAGCCCGGTGTTCACCTTCGTCGTGGCGGCCATCGGCATCGTCGGCACGGCCGTGAAGATCAAGCTCGGCTACGACCGCGACATGGCCGCCTTCGGCGACACGCCGGCCACCCGGCCCCGGGCGGTGGCCCCCCTGCCGATCGCCCGCACCGGCCCGGCCCAGGGCGAGGCCAGGTCATGACGGCCCCCGCCGCCCCCTCGCCGCTCGCCACCCGCGACCTCGGCCCGGCCCCCGAGCCGGAGATCATCCGCGACCTGGTGCGCCGCGGGCTCTACGTCACGCCCGTCGCCCTGGTGGTCGGCTTCGTCGGCTGGCGGCTCGACGGCGTCATCTCGGTCGCCATCGCCGCCGCCCTCGTGCTGGCCAACTTCGCGGCGGCCGCCGCCCTCCAGGCCTGGGCGGCCCGCATCAGCTACGGGCTGGTCGCCGGCGTCGCCCTGTTCGGGTTCCTCGTCCGGCTGGCGATCATCTCCGCCGTCGTGCTGCTCATCGGCGACCAGCCGTGGGTGGCGCCCGTGCCGCTCGGCCTCACCCTCGTGATCGGCCACCTCGGGCTCCTGATCTGGGAGTCCCGCTTCGTCTCTGCGTCCCTGGCCTTCCCCGGCCTCAAGCCCACTCCCGTGAAGGAGGAGCGCTGACGTGTTCGCGCTCGAGTTCCCGCCCCTGAGCCACATCGTCAACTGGCCCGGTATCGCCGGTGACGGCGCGTGGTGGGAGATCAACAAGGTCGTGCTGATCTACGGCTTCGCCGTGCTCTTCACGCTCCTGATCTTCACCCTGGGCAACAAGAAGCAGATGGTGCCGACCGGCGCCCAGAACCTGGCCGAGGTCTCGGTCGAGTTCGTCGAGCAGCAGCTGATCGAGCCGACGATCGGCCACACCGACCGCAAGTGGTTGGCGCCGTTCATGCTCTCGCTGTTCTTCTTCATCTTCTTCACGAACATCTTCGAGGTCGTCCCGGTCTTCCAGATGCCGGCCAGCGCCCGCATCGCCCTGCCGCTGTTCCTCGCCCTCACCTGCTACGTGCTGTACCACGGGGCCGGCATCAAGGAGCACAAGCTCCGCTACATCACCCACACGATGTTCCCGCCCGGCGTGCCGTGGCCGCTCTACATCCTCGTGGTGCCGATCGAGTTCGTCTCGAAGTTCCTGGTGCAGCCCTTCAGCCACACGGTGCGTCTCTTCGCCAACCTGCTGGCCGGCCACATCCTCCTGGTCACCTTCGGCGTGCTCACCGCCGGGCTGTGGACGGCCCAGTGGTACGCCGTCTTCTTCCCGCTGCCCCTCTTCGGCGTGATCTTCTTCACCGCCTTCGAGGTGATGGTCTCGTTCCTCCAGGCCTACGTGTTCACGCTGCTGTTCGGCGTGTACTTCGGCTCGGCCATCAGCCACGAGCACTGATCACCCACCCGTTCACCCAGATCCAAGACCCCCGTCCACCGCCCCACCCACCACCCTGATCGAGTCGGCTTCGCCGACGCCGACACACATCAGAAGAAAGAGAACCATGCTCCTCGCAGAGATCACCGACACCGGCCTCGCGGCCCTGACCTACGGTCTCGGCGCCATCGGCCCGGGCATCGGCATCGGCTACCTGGTCGGCCAGTCCGTCCAGGCCATGGCCCGTCAGCCCGAAGCCGCCGGCATGGTGCGCACCACCATGTTCCTCGGCATCGCCTTCGTCGAGGCCCTGGCCCTCATCGGCTTCGTGGTCTTCTTCCTCGGTGGAGCCTGACGCCATGGCGAGCCGCACCGCACCCAAGCGCACCCTGCTCGCCCTCGTCCTCGGCGTCATCGCGGTCCTCTTCCTGGCGAGCCCTGCGGCCGCCGAGGGGGATGTCTCCCACGCCGTGCACGAGTGCGTCGAGATGATGGAGGCCGCGAACTCCATCGACGTCGAGTGCCAGGAGGCCCCGAGCCCGATCCTCCCCGAGGTCAACGAGATCATCTGGGGCGCCGTCGGTTTCTTCGTCGTCTTCGGCTTCCTCTTCTGGAAGGGCGCTCCCGCCATCAAGAAGACGATGAACGACCGGACCGAGAAGATCCGGGGCGAGATCGAGGGAGCCGAGGCCGCCAAGGCCGAGGCCGACAAGGTCCTCGCCACGTACCACGCCCAGCTGGCCGACGCCCGCAACGAGGCGGCCCGCATCCTGGAGGAGGCCCGGCAGGACGCCGACGCCGTCAAGCAGGAGCGCATCGCCGCCATCCAGCCCGAGATCGACGAGATGCGCGCCCGCGCTGCCGCCGACATCGAGGCGTCCAAGGCGCAGGCCCTCTCCGAGCTGCGCGGTGAGATCACCGCCATCGCCCTCGGGGCCGCCGAGCGTGTCGTCGAGCGCAACCTCGACGACGCCACCAACCGGGCGCTCATCGACAGCTACATCGACTCGGTCGGGGCCAGCAGCTGATGGCCGAGAGGAGCGATGCCTACGCCACGGCCTTCCTGGCCGTGATCAGCGCCGAGGACACCCTCGGCGAGGTGGAGGACGAGCTGTTCCGGTTCGCCCGGATCCTCGAGGGCAACGACGCGCTCCTCGAGACGCTCTCGGACCCGCACCTCGAGCCCGCCCGTCGCCAGCAGGTCATCGTCGACCTGCTCGACGGCAAGGCCCAGCCGACCACCGTGAACCTGGTGGGTCTGGTGGTCGGTAACGGCCGGGCCCGGGAGCTCCCCGCCATCGTCGACGCCCTGGTGGCCCTCGGGGCCGCCTCCCGGCAGTCGGCCGTGGCCGAGGTCCGTTCCGCCATCGCCCTGTCCGGCGAGCAGACGGCGCGCCTGGCCGATGCCCTCGGCCGGGCCACCGGCAAGAACGTCGAGGTCAAGGTCACCGTCGACCCGACCGTCCAGGGCGGCCTGGTCGCCCAGGTCGGCGACACCGTCATCGACGGCTCGGTCCGTCGCCGCCTCGAGCAGCTCCGCGCTGCTCTCTAGGTCCAGAACCTTCTAGGAAGAGAAGCGAGCCCCCATGGCTGAGCTCACCATCAGCACCGACGAGATCACCGCCGCCCTCCGCAAGAACCTCGAGGGCTTCCAGCCCGACGCGGCCGCCGCCCAGGTCGGCCGGGTCATCGAGGTCGGCGACGGCATCGCCCGGGTCGAGGGCCTCCCCGACTGCGCGGTCAACGAGATGCTCGAGTTCGAGGACGGCACCATCGGCCTGGCCCTCAACCTCGACGAGGAGTCGATCGGCGCCGTCGTGCTCGGCGACGTCGACGAGATCGCCGAGGGCCAGACCGTGCGGGCCACCGGCGAGATCCTCTCGGTGCCCTGTGGCGACGGCCTCCTCGGCCGCGTCGTCAACACGCTGGGCGAGCCGGTCGACGGCAAGGGCCCGCTGA
>CAYQGF010000225.1:0-6556 GCA_964416885.1 uncultured Iamiaceae bacterium | reverse complement strand
CCGGCCGGGCCCGACCAGCGGGTGAAGGTCTTCCTGCCGGCCGACGGCCTGGTGTGGCCCGGCGACCCGCCCACCGACGCGGTGCCCTGGGCGCTGCCCCGGGGATCGGTCCGGCCCCGCCACCGCACCTACACCGCCCGCCACCTCGACCCGGCCGCCGGCACCCTGGACCTCGACGTCGCCCTCCACGACGGCGGGGTCGGCTCGGCGTGGGCCGAGCAGGCCACGCCCGGCCAGCGGGTGTCGTTCATCGGCCCGGCCGGCCGGTGGGCGCTCCGCCCCGACACCCGGCACCTGGTGCTGGTGGCCGACGAGACCGGGCTGCCGGCGGTGGCCGCCATCGTCGCCGCCCTGCCCCCGACGGTGACGGCCCGCGCCCTGGTCGAGGTCCCCGGCCGGGCGTCCCGTCAGCCGCTCCCCTCGCCGGCACCGGTCGAGGTGACCTGGTTCCCCGCCGACGAGGCACCGCCGGACGAACCCGACCGGGTGGCCGCCGCGGTGGGCGAGCTGGGCCTCCGGCCCGGCGGCGTGCAGGTGTGGGGCGGTGCCGAGCAGGCGACCGTCCGGGCCGTGCGCCACCACCTCCTGGTCGACCGGGGCTTCACCCGCGACGACGTCCACCTCGTGGCCTACTGGCGCCGGGGCGTGGCCGAGGAGGCCGCCTTCGTCGACCCCCGCCAGCACCACGACTAGTTTCTGACGGGTCGTCAGAAACCGTCGTCGGAAGGGCTGGAGCATGAGCGTGGCGGAACGGGGCGGGCCCCTGTCCGGAGTGCGGATCGTCGAGTGCTCGATGCTCGGGCCGGGGGCGATCAGCACCCACCTGGCCGACCTGGGCGCCACGGTCATCAAGGTCGAGCCGCCGTCGGGCGACTACATCCGCCGGATGACGTGGCCGATCGTCGAGGGCACCTCGCTGATGCACCTCCACATCAGCCGGGGGAAGACCTCGATCACCCTCGACCTCCGCACCGAGGAGGGGAAGGCCGTCTTCCTCGACCTGGTGCGCGACGCCGACGCCGTGGTCGAGGCCATGCGCCCAGGTGGCCTCGAGCGCCGGGGCCTGGGCTACCAGGCCCTCAAGGCGGTCAACCCGAAGGTCGTGTTCTGCACCATCTCCGGCTACGGCGCCACCGGCCCCTACGCCACCATGCCCAGCCACGGCATCGCCTACGACGTCTGGGCCGGGCTGGTGAACCCGGAGACCACCGACGAGGGGTTCTGCTCCATCCCCGAGCACCCGAGCGTCGGCATCCACGCCGGCCCGCTGTTCGGCGCCCTCGGCATCCTGGCCGGCATCACCAAGGCCCGGGCCACCGGCGAGGGCTGCCAGCTGGAGATCGCCCAGAGCGACGCCGCGGCCGCGATGGACTGGCTGCGCAGCGAGACGTGGAAGGCCTACGAGCGGCCCGAGAGCGAGGTCACCGGCAACGAGGCCGACGGCTTCGAGCGCCGGGCGCCGGGCACGGCCGGGATGAAGGACGGCGTCCGCTACCAGTTCTACGAGAGCGCCGACGGCCACGTGCTGTTCATGGCCAGCGAGCGGGAGTTCTGGAAGAACTTCTGCGACGGCATCGGCCGGCCCGAGCTGTTCGAGGCCCACCCGGGCAGCCAGTACGCCGACCACGCCCGGGGCAACGAGGAGCTGCGGGAGATCCTCCGCGACGTGTTCCGGGCGCGGACGACCGCCGAGTGGGTGGCCTTCGGCGACGAGCACAACACGCCGATCGCCCCGGTCAACACGCCGAGGACGATCGCGGAGGACCCGCAGTTCCAGGACCGCCTGCCGTGGGTCCCCCGCGAGCTGGTCGGCACCGAGCAGGTCCCGACCCCGCTCAAGTTCCTCGACGCCCCGCTCCCCGACCCGACCATGGCCCCGACCGTCGGCGAGCACACCGACGAGGTCCTCACCGAGGTCCTGGGCTACGACGCCGAGCGCATCGCCGCCCTCCGGGCCTCCGGTGCCCTCGGCTGATCAGGTCGAGGCCATAACCGCGAACTTTGAGTGATCTGTTCCGCTGAGCGGTCCTACCCGCTCAAAGTTCGGGGGTGGCAGGGGTGGCGGCGCGGGCCATGAGGGCGTCGGCGGCGGTGATGCGGTCGGCGATGACCGACAGGCTGGAGGCCCAGAAGGCCTCGTCGCGGATGTCGATGCCGAAGCGGGCGGCCAGCGGGGCGGCGTCGCCCAGGCCGGTGGCGCCCAGCAGGTCGTCGTAACCGCCCCGGAAGCGCTCGGGGTCGCGCCGGAACTCGGCGTAGAGGCCCAGCCCGAACAGCAGGCCGAAGGTGTAGGGCCAGTTGTAGAAGGCGGTGTAGTAGTGCCCCTTCACCGCCCACATGTAGGGGTGGAGGTGGTCGGGGTCGACCCCGTCGCCGTAGGCGGCCAGCTGCGCCTCCCGCATCATCTCGGTCATCCGGGCCGGCCCGACCGCGCCCCGCGCCCGGGCCTCCGACAGGGCCTGTTCGAACAGGAACCGGGAGTGGATGTCGACCACGACCTGGGCTGAGCCGACCAGGTCGCCGTCGAGGATGGCCAGGCGGGCCCCTGGGTCGTCGCCGGCGGCGGTCAGCCCGGCCTCGACCATCACCGTCTCGCAGAAGATGCTCGCCGTCTCGGCCAGGGCCATCGGGGTCTGGCGCAGGAGCCACGGCCGCCGGCCGAGCTGGGTGTTGTGGTAGGCGTGGCCCAGCTCGTGGGCCAGGGTCTGCACGCTGTCGAAGGAGCCGTCGAAGCTGAGCAGCACCCGGCTCTCCTCGTCGCGCACCGGCATGCAATAGGCGCCACCGACCTTGCCGGCCCGGGGCTCGGCGTCGATCCACCCCTCCCCCACGGCCCGGTGGAGCAGCCCGACCAGCCCGGGCGAGTAGGTGCCGAAGGCGTGCTCGACGGCGCCGACGGCCTCGTCCCAGGTGAAGCGCCGGGGCGTGCCCATCGGGGCGAGGAGGTCCCACCACGGCAGGCCCCGGTCGCCCCCACCCTGGCCGGCCCGCCCGAGGGCGGTGGCCTTGGCCCGGTGGTGGGCCGCGAAGGTCGGGAGGCTGGCCCGCACCGCGGCGGTGAGGGCATCGAGCGTGGGCCGGTCGACGTTGTTGACGGCCAGGCCCATGGCGAGCGGGCCCTCCCACCCCCGGCGGCGGCCGAGGGCGATCATCTCGCCCCGGTGCGAGGCCAGGGCGAGGGCCAGCGGCATCTCGACGGTGCGCCACGCCGCCACCTCGCCCTCGAAGGCGGCCTTCCGGACCGCAGCATCGGGGTGGGCGGCCAAGCCCCGAGCCTCGGTGACCGGCATGGTGGTCGGGCCCTCGCCCGGCAGCTCGACGGTCGCGGCGAGGGTGGCGGTCATCTCACCGTGGAGCCGGGCCCACGACCGCCCGCCGGTGAGGCCCAGCTCGGCGGCCAGGCCCTCCTCCGGCTCGCTCATCTGGTGGTCGGCCAGGCGGGCCGAGCGCTCCAGCCAGAAGGCGTGGTCGCGAGCGACCGGGCCGGTGGCGGCCAGGGCGTCGGCGCCGAGCCGGGCGACCCAGCCCTCGACCCGCTTGACCAGCGGGCCGACGGCCGCGGTGGCGGTCTGGAGCTGGACCTGGAGCCGGGCCGCCTCGTCGTCACGGGCGTCGGTGGTGGTGCGGGCGTACAGGAAGGCCCCGACCAGCCGGGACCGGGCGGTCATCTCGTCGAGGGCGGTGAGCAGCCGCTCGAGGGTGTCGCCGTCCTCGGCCGTGACCTCCCGGGGCGCGCCGGCCCGGACGTCGCGCTCGTCGCAGAGGGCGGTCAACCGGTCGACGTCGGCGGCCACCGCTTCGAGGGAACCGAGCAGCTCCCGGTCGTCGAGGCTGGTGAAGAACGGCGACAGGTCCCAGCGGGGCGGCGCGGCATCGGGCACGACGGCGGTCATGGGCCCAGTCTGGCGCCTGGCCGTTCGTCCCATCGGGGCTCAGTCCCTCCGTGGGACCGAGCGATGGTCAGCCGGTGAAGGCGGCCCGCGCCCGGACCGGAGTGGCCGCCGGGCTGGTCGGCGGCGTTCCCCCCGGCGGCGTGCCTCCCGGCGGGGTGCCCCCGGGCGGGACCTCCTCCGCGGGCGCGGTGCGGGCCCGGACCACACCGGTGTGGGCGGTGCTGATCGCCGAGCCCTGGACCGTGTTGTCGGCGACCACCTTGTAGACGTAGCGCATCTCCTCGGCGGTGAGGTCGACGACCGTGTAGCCCCGCTGGTCGAGGTTGACGTACTCGACGTAGTCGAGCTCGCTGAGCACGTCGTTCACGATGTCGCGGAGGTCGGCGGGGATGGCGGAGCCCGACGACACCGACGTCCCGACCAGCTCGGTGCCGATGCGCTCGGTGCTGGTGTCGTCGAGCACCTGGTGCATCCGAGCGACGCCGCCGACGTGGATGTCGCCGCTGAGGACGACCGGGTTGGTGCGGCGGCGGAGGAGGTCCCACACGCGCTGGCGGTCCTGCGGGTAGCCGTCCCACTGGTCGGTGTTGAAGAGCCCCACGATCGGCAGCGGGCAGAACACGGTCTGCTGGCCGACGATGTCCCACACCGCGCCCGACGAGGCCAGGTTCGCGGCGAGCCACTCTCGTTGGTCGGCGCCGAGCATGGTGCGGTCCTCCCCGAGCCGCTCGGGGCACTCGGCGACGGGGAGCCCGCTGGCCGCCAGCTCGGCCTGGCACGGCTGCGGGTCGCGGTACTGGCGGCCGTCGAGCATGTGGAACCGGGCGAGCGAGCCCCAGTCGAAGCCGCGGTAGATCCGGAGGTCCGGGCCGGTCGGGGCCGGCAGGCGGACCGGCAGGTGCTCGAACCAGGCCCGGTAGCCGGCCGTGCGCCGGGCGAGGATCTGGGCCGGGGTCTGGCCGTTGGCGCCGACCTCGTCGGCGTAGTTGTTGTCGACCTCGTGGTCGTCCCACACCGCGATCACGGGGGCCGCGAGGTGGGCGGCGATCAGGTCGGGGTCGCGCTTGTAGGTGCCGTAGCGGTTCCGGTACTCGTCGAGGGTGAAGATCTCCCCGGAGCCGTGGGACCGCACCGGGCCGGTGTCGCCGTTCTCGTAGATGTAGTCGCCGAGGTGGAACCAGAGGTCGAGGTCCTCCCCGGCCAGGCCCCGAAGCGCGTTGTACCAGCCGTCGGTGTACTTCTGGCACGAGACGAAGCCGAAGCGCAGCGCCGGGGTGCCGTGGGCGGGGAGGGTGCGGGACCGGGCGACCGGGCTGTCCCACCCCTCGACGTGGAACTGCACGTGGTACTCGCCGTCCGGGTCGAGGCCGGTGACGTCGACGTGGACCGTGTGGGCCAGGTCGGCCACCGCGGCCACCGTCCCGCTCTTCACGACGTCGCCCATGCCCGGGTCCGTCGCGACCCTCCACGTCACCGCCACGTCGTCCGGGCCCATGCCGCCGCCGTTGGTCGGGTCGGGGGCGAGGCGGGTCCAGGCGATGAAGCCGGTGGAGGTCGGGTCGCCGGTGGCGGCCCCCAGGGTGAAGGGGTCCGCGGGCAGGGGCGCGGCCGCCGCGGGGAGCGGTGCGAGGAGGGCGCGGAGCCGCAGGGCGCCGACGGTGGCGGCGGCGCCGAGGATCACGGTGCGGCGATCGAACGTGGGCATGGCCGGCATCGTCGCACGCGTCGGCGCTGTCCGCGTTGACACCTCCCGAACATGCGGCAGACATGAGCGGTCTTGCTCGATATCTGCCGCAGGTTCGGGACCGGACGACGGCGGCTTCGGGGAAACGAGAACGCGTTCTAACGTGGCGCCGTGGACCTGACGCTGACCGACGAGCAGGAGCTGATCCGCGACAGCGTGGCCAAGCTGCTGGCCAAGCTCTCCGGCCCCGCGCAGGTGCGGGCCGCCGAGGCCGACGGGTTCGACCCCGTGCTCTGGGCGGCCCTCGTGGAGATGGGCGTGCCGGCCATGACCCTGCCCGAGGCGGTCGGCGGCGGGGGCTCGACCCTGTCGGACCTCGGCGTCGCCCTGGAGGAGTGCGGGGCCGCCCTGGCCACCGCCCCCGTGGTGGAGGCGGCCGTCGCCGGCCGGGCGCTCGCCGCCCTGGGCCAGGACGAGCGGGCCGCCGCCGTCGCCGCCGGCGAGATCGTCGTCGCCTCGCCCCGAGCGTCGTGGGCGCTCGTACCGGGCGCCGGGGCCGCGGCCGCGGCCCTGCTGTTCGACGGCGAGGCCCTGGTCGTGGCCGAGCGGTCCGACGCCGACCGGGCCGAGCGCTGGCCCGTCCCCCGGGCCACGAGCAGCATCGCCGTGGCCGACGTCCCCACCGAGGCGCCCCACCGCGTCCTCCTCACCGGCGCCGAGGCCGCGGCCGCCCACGCCCGCCTGGCCGACGAGTGGCGCGCCCTCACCGCCGCCTCGCTGGTCGGGCTGGCGGCCCGGGCCCTGGCCATCGGCGTGCAGTACGCCACCGAGCGCACCCAGTTCGGGGTGCCGATCGGCTCCTTCCAGGCCCTCCAGCACCAGCTGGCCGATGTCGCCACCGACGTCGAGGGCGCCCGCCTCGTCGCCCGCAAGGCCCTGTGGGCGCTCGACACCGGCGAGCCCGAAGCCGCCGCCTTCC
>CAYQGF010000224.1:5179-6561 GCA_964416885.1 uncultured Iamiaceae bacterium | reverse complement strand
GGCGGTCGGCCGGTTGGCGTAGCCGGCCCGGTGGAGGGCGGCGTAGAGGACGTCGCCGGAGCGGTCACCGGTGAAGATCCGTCCGGTGCGGTTGGCGCCGTGGGCCGCCGGGGCCAGCCCGACGATGGCCAGCCGGGCCGACGGGTCGCCGAAGCCGGGGACCGGGAGCGCCCAGTAGTCCTCGTCGCGGAACGCAGCCCGCTTCTCCCGCCCGACCTGCTCCCGCCAGGCCACCAGCCGGGGGCAGGCCCGGCACGCGACGATCTCCTGCTCCAGACGGGCCAGGGACCGCACCCGTTCGGCCCGGCCGCCGGGCCCGACGGGACGGCCGGCGGTCACCCGCCGACCTCGACCTCGACGACCTGCGCCGCCATCCACCGGGCGACGACGATGGCGCCGGCGTCGCGGTAGTGGAGGCCGTCGTTGCGCAGGTCGACGCCGTCGACGCTGATGCGGCACTCGTCGTCCGGGCACAGCCACTCGGCCAGGTCGATCACCTGCACGCCGTCGCGCTGCTCCGCGGTGTCGCGGACGATGTCGTTCACGCAGTCCATCCGCTCGTCGAACAGCTCCCTGTCCTCCGGGACGATGACACCGGTCGGCGCGGTGACCAGGTTGACCACGGCACCGGTGGCCGACAGCACGTCGATGGCGTCCGCCAGCTCCTGACGCCAGCGCTGGTCGTACTCGGGGGTGCACGGGAACCGGTCCACCCCGTCGACCGGGACCGGGGCCAGGCCGGCGAAGGCCCCGAACTGGAGGACGACGACGTCGGGCTGGTACTCGGCCACCAGGTCGGGCCAGGTCGGGCTGCAGTCGTTGGTGTACGTCGCGTCCGGCGGAGGGGGAGCCCCCTCGTCGCGCATGATCGTGCACCCGACCACGGCGCCGTTCACCGTCGTGAGCCCGAGGTCCTCCTCCTGGGGGACGAACCCCTCCTCGGCCAGCGACAGGGGCACCGAGTCGCCGACGAACAGCACCACGGGGTCGACGAGCCGCTCCACCCGGGCCTCGGGCGGGCGCTCGACCGCGGGCGTGGCGGCGGCCTGTTCGTCGGCCGGGACCGCGACGCGCTGGGCCGCGGTGCGGGGGCCGAGGGCGGCGAGGTCGGGGCGGGTGACGTCGTCCTGCGACGTCGGCGTCACGTCGACGGCCCCGATCGAGCCGACGAGGAGGGCGAGCACGGCGGCGGCGATGCCGATGGGGGCGAGCCGGACGACGGGCCAGGACCACCGGCGCTCGAGGATCGGCTGCTCGATGAACCGGTAGGAGAGGACGGCCGCGAGCAGCGACACCACGACGCGGGCGGCGGTGAGGCCCCAGCCGGACAGGCCCAGGTCGGCCTCGCCCAGGTAGCGGTAGATCGGCCAGTGGTACAGGTA
>CAYQGF010000224.1:0-5079 GCA_964416885.1 uncultured Iamiaceae bacterium | reverse complement strand
ACAGGCCCAGGTCGGCCTCGCCCAGGTAGCGGTAGATCGGCCAGTGGTACAGGTAGAGGCCGTAGCTGATGGCCCCGAGCGCCCGCAGCGGCGGCACGGCCAGGGCGACGCCGACGAGGCTCCGGCCGGGCGTGCTGATGTCGACGATGACGACCACCGCGGCCAGCCCGCAGGCGAGCAGCCCACCCCGGTACAGCGTCGTGGACGTGCCGGGCAGGGTGACCCACATCGTGGCGAGGAAGCCGAGCGCGGCCACGGCGGCCCCCGCCAGCACCGTCCGGGCCCGCTCGCCCAGCTCGGCGACCGGGCCGGCGGCTCGCTGGTAGCAGGCCGCGGCGGCGCCCAGGAGGATCGCCGCCACCCGGGTGTCGGTGCCGAGGTAGAGGCGTTCCAGCGAGGCGCCGGCGAAGGAGGCGACGATCATGCCGCCGGCCGACAGGAGGGCCAGCCCGAGGGCGACGGTGCCGAGCAGGCGCACCCGGCGCTCCCGCGACCGCACCGGGCCCCGGAGACCGGCCCGATCGCCCCCCTCGGCCCGGTCACGCCGGCCGACCCGGCCGACCTGGCCGACCCGGTCGCCCCGGTCGGCCCGGTCGGCCCGGTCGGCCAGTCGGCGCGGCGTGACGGCGAGGACGCCGACGACGACGAGCGGCCACAGCAGGTAGAACTGCTCCTCGATGGCGAGGCTCCAGGTGTGCTCGAGCCACGACGGCGTCAGGGCCTGGTCCCAGTAGCCGTTGCCGCCGAAGATCGCCTGCCAGTTGGCGACGTACGCCAGCGTCGCCAGCCCGGCGTCACGCAGGTCGCCCCGGGCCGCGGGGAGGACCCGGAACTGGGCGACCAGCCCGACGACCACGAGCATCACCACGAGCGCCGGGAGCAGGCGTCGGGCCCGACGGCCCCAGAACGGGCCGAGGGCGATCCGGCCCGTCCGCCGCCACTCGAGCACCAGCAAGGTCGTGATCAGGTAGCCGGACAGGGTGAAGAAGAGGTCGACCCCGAGGTAGCCACCGGTCAGGCGGCCGGCGTGGAACCACAGGACGACGGCGACGGCGAGCCCCCGGAGCCCGTCGAGCGCCGGGATGCGGTCCAGCGCCGTGGGGCCACCTGCCGCCTTCTCCCCAGCCTGTGACATCGGGCGCCGATCCTACTTCCGGCACCCGATGCCGCCCACCGGCGGGCGGGATCGGCTCGGCCCGACGCTAGGTTGCCGGCTCATGGCCACCCGTCGTCCCCCCGCCCCGACGCGTGTCCTCTTCGTCCGTCACGGCCGCACCCCGACGACCGGCGCGGTGCTCCCCGGCCGGGCGCCCGGCCTGCACCTGGCCGAGGAGGGCGTCCGGCAGGCCGAGGCCGCGGCGGACCGCATCGCGGGGCTGAAGCGGGTCGACGCCGTGTACGCCTCGCCGCTCGAGCGCACCCGGGAGACGGCCGCCCCGATCGGCAAGGCCCTCGGCCTGCGGGTCAAGGTGGACAAGGGCCTGCTCGAGGCCGACTTCGGCGACTGGACCGGCGCCGAGCTCAAGGCCCTGCGCAAGCTGCGGGAGTGGAAGGCGGTGCAGAGCGCACCGAGCGCGTTCCGGTTCCCGGGGGGCGAGTCCTTCGCCGAGATGCAGGCCCGCATCGTGGGTGCGACCCGGCGGCTGGTGGCGGCGCACCCTGGCGGCACGATCGTGCTCGTCAGCCACGCCGACCCGATCAAGGCCGCCCTGAACGAGGCGCTCGGCGCCCACCTCGACCAGTTCCAGCGCATCGTGGTGTCGCCGTGCTCGATCTCGGCGGTGGCCTACGGCGACCTGGGCACCGTGGTGCTCGCCGTCAACACCACCGCCGGGGACCTCCGGGCCCTGGTCCCGTCGTGACCGCACCCACCCCCGAGGGAGGCACCCGTGGCTGAGAACCACGACTTCGAGGCCGTCGAGCGCTTCACCGCCGGGGCCATCGGCGAGCCCGGCCGGCGCACCTTCCTGTTCCAGGCCCGGGCCGACGCCCGGCAGGTGACGGTCAAGTGCGAGAAGCAGCAGGTGGCGGCGCTGGCCGAGTACCTCCAGGGGGTGCTGGCCGACCTGCCCGCGGTCCCGCCCGACGCCACGCCGATCGACCTCGACCTCGACCCGCCGTTCGAGCCCGAGTGGGTGGCCGGCACGCTCTCGGTGGCCTACGACGACGTGGCCGACCGCATCGTGATCCTGGTCGAGGAGGTCGGCGGGCCCGACGACGATGACGAGGAGGACCTGCTCGGCGACGACCGGTCGAGCCTGCGGGTCCGCCTGACCCGGGCCCAGGTCACCGCCCTGGTCGAGCACGCGGTCGACCTGGTGGAGGGCGGCCGGCCCCCGTGCCCCATCTGCGGGCACCCGAAGGGCCCGGACCACGCCTGCCCCCGCACCAACGGCCACGGCCCACCCCGCTGACCCCGGTGGTGGCACCCGAACCGCTCGAACGGCTGCGGCACGGCCCGCTGGAGCTCCTCGGGCGGATCGTCGACAGCAGCAACGGCACCTTCCTCGTCAGCGTGGGCGAGGTCGACGACGGGGTGGGGGACGAGCTCAGGGGCGTCTACAAGCCGCTGGCGGGCGAACGACCGTTGTGGGACTTCCCCGAGGGGCTGTACCGACGGGAGGTTGCGGCCTACGAGCTGAGCGTCGCCCTGGGGTGGGACTGCATCCCCGGCACGGTGGAGCGGGACGACGCCCTCGGCATCGGGTCGGTGCAGCGCTTCGTGGAGGCCGACTTCTCCCGCCACTACTTCACCCTGCGCGACGAGGGCCGCCACGACGACCAACTGCTCCGGTTGGGGGTGTTCGACCTGCTGGCCAACAACACCGACCGCAAGGCCGGGCACGTGCTGGTCGACGCCGACGAGCACGTGTGGGGCATCGACAACGGCCTCTGCTTCTCCACCGAGGCCCGGTTGCGCACCGTCATCTGGGACTTCGCCGGCGAGCGGATCCCCGACGAGCTGATGGACGCGGTCACCGGGCTGCTCGACCGGGGCCTCCCACCGGCGCTGACCGACCTGCTCCTCGACGACGAGTGCGAGCTGCTGCTGCGCCGGGCCCGGGTGGTCCGGTCCGCCGGCCAGATGCCCCACGACCCGACCGGACGGGCCATCCCCTGGCCGCTCGTCTGACCGTACGGAAGGTGCCAGGACCGTGCGCGGATAGGGACCGTCGTCGCCGGGCGGATTCCTCGCTTCGCTCGGAACATCGGTGCCGTGCTTGCTGGGTCGGCCTCGCCTAACGGCTCGGCCTCCAGGCACCTTCCGTACGGCCAGGGCCCGGTGACCGACGTCATCTGGACTCCGACGCGGGGGCGACGCAGGGTTATCAGCGTTACCTTTCCATCGTTACCCGAGGGGAGCATCCGCCGTGCTCAACCGTCTCGCCCAGGTCACCGTGCGCCGCCGGGTGCTGGTCCTCGTCCTCGCCGCAGTGGCCTTCGCGGCCGCCGGCGCCCTCGGCGGCGGCGTCGCCCGGCACCTGTCCTCGGGCGGCTTCGACGTCCCCGACTCGGAGGCGTCCCGGGCCGACGCCATCCTGGAGGAGACCTTCGGCACGAGCGGCCCCAACGTCCTCATCGTCGTCACCGCGGACGACGGACGTGACGTCGACGACCCCACCCTGAGCGCCGCGGCCGAGCGCCTCGTCGCCGACCTGCAGGCGCAGCCCGACATCGACGAGGTCGCCTCGTACTGGACCCTCGGCCGCCCGCCCCCGCTCCGCTCCGCCGACGGCACCCAGGCGATCGTCGTGGCCCGGCTCGACGGCGACCAGAGCCACGTGGTCGAGCGGGCCACCGAGCTGCGCGACCGGTGGAGCGGCCCGATCGACGGCGGCACCGTCGCCCTCGGCGGCTACGCCGGCACCTTCGCCGACGTGCACCGGGCCATCTCGCAGGACCTGGTCCGGGCCGAGCTGATCGCCCTCCCGATCACGATCGTCCTGCTCCTGTTGATCTTCCGGGGCGTCGTGGCGTCGCTGCTCCCCCTGGCCATGGGGGCACTCTCGATCGTCGCCACCTTCCTGGTCCTCCGGGGCCTGGCCGGGGTGACCGAGGTGTCGATCTTCGCCCTCAACCTCACCACCGCCATGGGCCTCGGCCTGGCCATCGACTACAGCCTGTTCATGGTGTCGCGCTTCCGGGAGGAGCTGGCCGCCGGGCACGAACCGCCGGCCGCGGTGGTGCGGACCGTCCGCACCGCGGGCCGCACCGTGGCCTTCAGCGCCCTGACCGTCGCCGCCTCCCTGTGCGCCCTGCTGGTGTTCCCGCAGGCCTTCCTGCGCTCCTTCGCCTACGCCGGCGTCGCCGTGGCCGCCCTGGCCGGCCTGGCCGCGGTGGTGGTCCTCCCCGCGCTCCTGGCCGTGCTCGGCCACCGGGTCGACGCCCTGGCGCTCCGGCACGCACCGCCCACCCCGGTCGGCGAAGGCGTCTGGCACCGGGTCGCCACCTTCGTCATGCGGCGGCCGGTGCCGGTGATCACGGTCGTGGTCGTCGGCCTGCTGGTGGTGGGCAGCCCGTTCCGCCACCTGGAGCTGGGCCGACCCGACGACCGGGTGCTGCCCGCCTCGGCCGAGAGCCGCCGGGCCAACGACGCCCTGCGGGCCAACTTCGCGTCCAAGGAGGCCGGCGCCCTGTCGGTGGTCGCACCCGACACGGCCGCGGCGGGCACCGGGGCCGAGCGCGACGCCGCCATCGCCGACTACGCGGCCCGGCTGTCGGAGCTCGACGGGGTGGCCCGGATCGACGCGGTCACCGGCGTCTACATCGACGGCCTGGAGATCCCGGTCGGCCCCGAGCTCACCGACCGCTTCCAGGGCGACGATGCGACCTGGTTGTCGGTCGTCCCGTCGATCGAGCCGGTGTCGTCCGAGGGCGAGGCGCTGGTCCACGCCGTGCGCGCCCTCGACGCCCCCTTCGCCGTGCTCGTCACCGGGGAGCCGGCCCACCTGGTGGACAGCCAGGCGTCGATGACGTCCCGCCTGCCGATGGCCGGGGCCATCGTCGCCGGCATCACCTTGGTCCTCCTGTTCCTGATGTTCGGGAGCGTGCTGGTGCCGCTCAAGGCCCTGGTGCTCA
>CAYQGF010000223.1:0-6580 GCA_964416885.1 uncultured Iamiaceae bacterium | reverse complement strand
CGACAAGGTGGCCCGCAAGGCCGAGAACCCGTCGATCACCCGCGACGTGTCGGGCGAGGGCGTGCAGCAGGCCCTGCTCAAGATCCTGGAGGGCACGGTGGCCTCGGTGCCGCCGCAGGGCGGGCGCAAGCACCCGCACCAGGAGTTCATCCAGGTCGACACCACCAACATCCTGTTCATCTGCGGTGGGGCCTTCGCCGGCATCGACCAGATCATCGAGAGCCGGGCCGGGGCCAAGGGCGTGGGCTTCGGGGCCGACATCCGCCGGGCCGCCGACAAGGACATGGGCGACGTGCTGGCCAACGTCCTGCCCGAGGACCTCCTCAAGTTCGGGCTGATCCCCGAGTTCATCGGCCGGCTGCCGGTGATCGGGGCGGTGTCGAACCTCGACCGCGACGCCCTGGTGCGTATCCTGGTCGAGCCCCGCAACGCCCTGGCCAAGCAGTACCGCAAGTTCTTCGAGTACGAGAACGTCGACCTCGAGCTCACCGACGACGCCCTCGAGGCCATCGCCGACCAGGCCATCCTCCGCGGCACCGGCGCCCGGGGCCTGCGGGCGATCCTCGAGGAGGTCCTCCTCAACACCATGTACGACCTCCCGGGTCGCGACGACATCGAGCGGGTCGTCATCGACGCCAAGGTCGTCATGGAGAAGGTCAACCCGACCCTCGTCCCCCGCGGCGCCGAGCGCCGCGCCCCGCGGCCCCGCCGGGCCGCCTCCTAACCGTCGAGCCGCAGCTCGAACCGTTCCCGGGTGCCCCCTTCGGGGCCGCGCCCGACGATGGCGACGGGCTGGAACCCGAGGTGTTCGTAGAACCGGCGCGACCGCGCTCCGGGGTGGTCGGCCCCGAAGGTCACCACGCCGACGACCGCGGGCGGGCGCACCCAGCGGCGGAACGCCTCGGCCAGCAGCGCCCGGCCCACGCCCTCGGAGCGCCGCGCCCCGGTGACGACCAGCCACGTGACCTCGTGGCTGGGGGCCCGGTGGGGGGAGAAGAGCAGGCCTCCGAGGGGGCGGTCGTCGTCGAGCGCCACCAGCGCCGACCGGCGGGCGAGGTGCCGGCGGACGGCGGCGTGGAACCCCGGGTCGTCGACCATGGGGCCGAACCAGTCCTCGACCTCGGCGGCCAGGTCGAGGAACCCGTCGAAGTGGACGTCGGTGGCGGTGACGACCTGCACGCCGTCATGGTGCCTGCTCCGGCCCGCCGGTGAGGGCCGGCCAGACGGCGAAGGCGTCATCGACGCTCACCGATCGCTGGTCGATGCATCGCTGACCGATATATGATGCGGATGTGCGCGACGCGACGTTCCACATCCTCCTCGCCCTGGCCCGGGAGGAGCGCCACGGGTACGGCATCATCCAGCGCGTCGCCGAGCTGACCGACGGCACCGTGCGGCTCGGGGCGGGCACCCTCTACGGCGCCCTCGACCGGCTGACGGGGGAGGGCAAGGTCGAGGCGACCCGCACCGAGACGGTCGACGGCCGGGAGCGGCGCTACTACCGGCTCACCGAGGCCGGGCGGGGCGACCTGGGTGACGAGGTCGCCCGCCGGGCCGCGCTCGTCGAGACGGCCCGGACCGAGCTGGCCGCCCGGCCCGGGCTGGCGACGTGACCCCCGCCGAGCGCCGGGCCCGCCGCCTCCTGGCTGCCTACCCCTGGCGGGTGCGGGCCGAGCAGGGCGACGAGATCCTCGGCACCGTCCTCGACACCCTCCCACCCGACACCGCCCGCCTCCCGTGGCGCGCCCAGCTCGACCTCGTCCGGGGCGGCATCCGCATGCGGCGCCAGCGGCGCCCGCCCTGGCTGACGGTGCTGGCCTATTCGTTCGGGCTCCGCATCTCGGCCCGCTGGATCCGCTGGGTCTACGACGACGTGGAACGGCCGGGCTACGCCTGGGTGGCGGCGTGGCGCGCTTTCGTCGGCGCCCTCCTCGCCTCCATCGGGCTGGCCCTCGTGACGCGGACCCCGCCGCTCATCCTCCTCTACTGCATCATCTTCCCGATCGTGGCGGCGCGGCGGAGCGAGCGCGACCGGGCCAGGGTTCGCGCCCGGTACGGCCTGGTGGCGGGTGGGAGCGACCCGTCGGTGGTCTGGGTCGAGCGCGACCGGCCCGCCACCCTCCCCGACCTCGGCATCGGTGCGATCGCCCTCGCCGTTGGCGGGGCGACGACGCTGGGCTCGGCCGTCACGACCTGGTCGGCGGCGAACCCGGCGCCCGAGACGGCCCCGGCCGGGCTGGGCCAGCGCCTCGCGGTCACCATCCACCCACCCGCGACCGGA
Source organism: uncultured Iamiaceae bacterium (assembly GCA_964416885.1). Classification (GTDB taxonomy): domain Bacteria; phylum Actinomycetota; class Acidimicrobiia; order Acidimicrobiales; family Iamiaceae; genus Iamia. The sequence continues at coordinate 4,299 of CAYQGF010000223.1, read as the reverse complement.
TCGCTCGGCTCCGCCGTTCTCGCCGGTTTCGTCCCCGCTCTCGTCCTCATCGCGCTGGCCGCCATCCCCGTGGTGCGCGCCGCCGGCCGGCCGCCCCGGGCGCGCCGTCCCAGCCGCGGGACCGCGCCCGTCGCCGCGATCCTGGGTGCCATGGGCGGCGTCGCGACTGCGGCGAACGCCATCGTGCTCCGCTGGCAGTGGGTCGCGGCGGACACCGCGGTGATGGTGGGCGGGCTCGTGGTCCCGTCGGCCGCGGTGGCGGTCATCGGGGCCGTCGTCGTGGTGGTCGGTCGTCGTCGGGGTGCCCCGATCGGCCTGTGGGACCTGGCGCCCCGCCTCGCCCCTCGTCCCGTGGTGCTGCCGGTGGCGCGGTGGAGCGTCGACCCGGCCCGCGACCGCATCTGGACCGGCGAGGCCCGCTGAGACGGTGTCGGTCTAGCGTGGCGCCACGGCCGCCGGGCAGTGCGGCCCTCGCGTCGACACACGGAGGACCGCTGTGCACAAGGCCATCAAGGGTGCCCTGATCGGGGGGATCGTGGGGGCGGGAGTCGCCGCCGTCCAGGCGTCGCGGATGCCGGACCCCGACCGGGACCCGGTCCCGGGCATCGCCAAGGGTGCGGCCGAGGGCGCCCTGGTCGGCGCCGGCGTCGGTCTCCTCCTCCAGTGGCGGGCCGGCCGGAAGGCGGAGAAGGCGATGACCGGCGGGCTCGTCCGGCGTCGGCTCGACCCGATGACCAAGGTCGTCGAGGGTGCGGTCGACCGGGCCCTCGATGCGGCCGAGGCGGCGCTGCCCCACGTCGAGGAGCTGGCCGAGCGCACAGCGTCGCAGCTCTACGAGCTGGCCGACGCCACCCGGCCCCACGTGCGGGCCCTGGCCGAGACGGCCCGGGTGAAGGCCTTCGACCTGGGTGAGGTCGCCATCGAGCAGGCCCGGCCCCACGCCCGGGCGGCCCGGGAGCGGGCCGCCGAGGTCGCCGCCGACCTGGCCGAGACGGCCAAGGGGCGTGGCCCCGAGCTGGCCGACGCGGCCAAGGGCCGGGCCGAGCAGGCGGCCGACGAGCTCCGCGCCCGGGTCGCCTGACTCCACGCCGTCCGTTCTGGCGCGCGAGAGGACGGTTCTCGCACTCGTCGCGCGCCAGAACGGGCGGTGGGCCGGGCGTCATCGGTTCTGGCGCGCCAGAGGGCGGTTTTCTCGCTCCTCGCGCGCCAGAACGGAACGGGGGCCGGGTGGCGTGGTGTCCCCGGGCGGGAGGTGTCAGCCGCGGGCGGCTTGCTTGCGCTGCTTCTGGGCGCGGTTGGAGGCGACGGCCCGCTTCGACACCGGGGTCTTCTTCTTGGCCGGGGTGCGGCCCTTGCCGACCTTGCTGCCACCGGCAGCCTTGGCCGTCGGAGCCGATGCCTTGGCCGCCGCCTTCGCTTCCTTGGCCGCGGCGAGACGCTCCTTCTTGAGCTCCGCCGCCGACGCCTTGGCCGCGGCGGCCAGCTTGCGGGACACCCGCTCGAGGGCCTCCTCGAACGCCTCGGCCTTGATCAGGGTGCGGGCGTGGCGCTGGTGGCCCTTGGCCCGGGCGCCGGCATCGACGACCTCGGCCGCGGCGCGCCGGCGGTAGAGCTTCGAGTACTTGTTGCGCGCCCGGCGGACCCGGTCGTGGAGAGCCGACAGCTCGTCCTCGTCGAGGCCCTCCAGGGCCCGGGGCTCGACATCGCGGAGAAGCTCCTTCTCGGTCTCGTTGAGCATCCCCCAGATGGCGTTGTCCATGGCTGTCTCCCGGGCGGTGGCGGACGGTGCCGGCATCCTGGCACGGCGGGCGACGGGGGAGGGAGTCGGCGGTGGCCGGTAGCGTGGGGCCGCTGTGAACCTCGACTCCGCCCTGCGCTACCTCGACACCCACACCAACCTCGAGGCCACCGCCGGTCGGGTCGAGGGCCTCTCGCTGGAACGGATGGCCCGTCTGGCCCACGTGCTGGGCGACCCGCAACAGGCGTACCCGGTCATCCACGTCACGGGCACCAACGGCAAGGGCTCGGTCACCCGGATGGCCACCGCCCTGCTCCGGGCCCAGGGCCTGTCGGTCGGCACCTACTCCAGTCCCCACCTGGAGCGGATCAACGAACGCCTGGCGTGGGACGGCGAGCCGATCGACGACGAGACCCTCGGCGCCCTGATCGGCGACATCGCCGCGGTCGAGGAGCTGGCCGGGGTCACGCCGAGCTACTTCGAGATCCTCACCGCGGCCGCCTTCCGTTGGTTCGCCGAGGTGGCGGTCGACGTGGCGGTGGTCGAGGTCGGGATGCTCGGCCGCTACGACGCCACCAACGTGGCCGACGCCGCCGTGGCCGTCTGCACGACGATCGGACGGGACCACACGGACGGGTCCGAGGGCTGGCGGCTGGCGATCGCGGAGGAGAAGTCCGGCATCGTCAAGCCCGGCACCACCGAGGTGCTGGTGCTGGGGGAGACGGCGCCCGACGTGCGCGACGTGTTCACCGGCGCCGGCGCGGGCGCCACGTGGGTGCGCGACGAGGACTTCGGCGTCGCCGCGGACCGTCTCGCCGTGGGGGGCCACCTGGTCGACCTGCGCACGCCCGGCGCCCTCCACGACGAGGTGTACCTCCCGGCCCATGGCGCCCACCAGACCGAGAACGCGGCGGTCGCGGTGGCTGCCGTCGAGGCCTTCCTCGGCCGGCCGCAGGCCACCGACATCGTGACCGAGGCGTTCGCGGGGCTGACCCTGCCGGGCCGCTTCGAGGTCGTCGGGCGCCACCCCACCGTCGTCGTCGACGGTGCCCACAACCCCGACGGCGCCACGGTCACCGCCCGGACGCTCTCGGACGAGATGACGCTCGCCGGGTCGGTGATCCTCGTGGTCGGCCTGCTGTCGGGCCGGGACCCGGCCGAGGTCCTCACCGCCTTCGGCGCGGCCGAGGCCGGCCTCGTCGTCACGTGTGCGGCCGACTCGCCCCGGGCCGTCCCGGCCTCCGAGCTGGCGGCGGTGGCGGAGCGCCTCGGCGCCGTGGCCGAGGCCGTGCCCGACCCGGTCGAGGCCGTCCGCCGCGCCCTCGCCGTGGCCACCGAGGAGGACCTCGTGCTGGTCACCGGCTCCCACTACGTGTCCGGCCCGGCCCGGGCCGCCCTCCGCGAGATGCACGACCTGGAGACCGCACCATGACCCCGCCCGTCGCCGCCCCTGCTGCCCCCGCCGCCGAGGTCGACCCGGCCCGGATGCGGGCCAACGACCCCTGCTTCTGCGGGTCGGGCCGCAAGTTCAAGCGCTGCCACGGCCCCTCGTTCGAGCGGGTGCGGGCCGGCCAGGTCGGCCCCTGGCGCGAGGTGCCGGCCGCCATCGAGCTCCCGCACTACGCCGCGGCCGGGGGCGTCAGCAACCGTGACGTCGACGACGTCCAGGACGACGAGACCATCGCCGCCATGCGCCGCACCGGTGCCGCCGCGGCCGAGGTCCTGCGGACGGTGGGGGACGCCATCGCCCCCGGGATCACCACCGACGAGCTCGACCGCATCACCCACGAGGCCTGCATCGCCGCCGGCGGCTACCCGAGCCCGCTCAACTACGGCGAGCCGTCGTACCCCAAGTCGGTGTGCACGTCGGTCAACGAGGTCATCTGCCACGGCATCCCCGACTCCCGGGCGCTGCGCGACGGCGACATCGTCAACGTCGACGTCACCCTGTTCCGGGAGGGCGTCCACGGCGACACCAACGCCACCTGGTGCGTCGGCACCGTCGACGACCTCAGCCGTCGGCTGGTCCGGGTCACCCGGGAGTGCCTGGAGAAGGGCATCGAGGCGGTGCAGCCGGGCCGGCCCACCAGCGACATCGGCCGGGCCGTCCAGGCCCACGCCGAGGCCGAGGGGTTCGGTGTGGTGCGGGCCTTCACCGGCCACGGCGTGGCCCGCGAGTTCCACACCGGGCTCCACATCCTCCACTACTTCGAGCCCCGCGACGCCCGGGTGGTGATGGAGCCGGGGATGACCTTCACCATCGAGCCCATGATCGCCCTGGGCTCCTGGCAGCACCGGATCTGGGACGACGGCTGGACCGCGGTGACCACCGACGGCCGCCGCACCGCCCAGTTCGAGCACACCCTGCTCGTCACCGACGACGGCTGCGACATCCTCACCCTCCACCCCGACGGCACCTGGTCCGGCGACTGACGCCCGCCCCCCTCCCCGAGCTTTGAGCGGAAAAGACCGCCCAGCGGAACAAAGCACTCAAAGTTCGGGTGTTCCGTCGGTTCGGAGGGGCGGGGGAGTGCTCGCTACCGTCCCCGCCATGACCAACC
>CAYQGF010000222.1:0-6614 GCA_964416885.1 uncultured Iamiaceae bacterium | reverse complement strand
ACTACTTCGGCGAGCCGGTCTACACGTACTCGCTGAAGCAGGGCATCGAGGACGGGTTCCTCGCCCCCTACAAGGTGGTGCGGGTCGACCTCGACCACGACCTGCTGGGGTGGCGACCCGAGGAGGGCCAGGTCGACGACTCCGGCGAGCAGATCGAGGATCGGATCTACAACGCCAAGGACTTCGACCGCGACATCGTCTTCCCTGAGCGCGACAAGCTCGTGGCCGAGCGGATCAGCTCGTTCCTGCACGGCACCGACCCGATGGCCAAGACGATCGTGTTCTGCCAGAGCATCGATCACGCCGAGCGGATGCGGCAGGCCCTGGTGAACGTGCCGGCCAACGCTCCGCTCGTCCAGGCCGACCACCGCTACGTGATGCGCATCACCGGCGACAACGACGAGGGCAAGGCCCAGCTCGACAACTTCATCGACCCCAAGCGCCCGTTCCCGGTGATCGCCACCACCTCGAAGCTGATGACCACCGGCGTCGACGCCCAGACCTGCCACGTCATCGCCCTCGACCAGCGGATCCAGTCGCTCACCGAGTTCAAGCAGATCATCGGCCGAGGCACCCGGCTGCGGCCCGACTACGGCAAGTACTTCTTCACCATCCTCGACTTCCGCAAGGCCACCGAGCTGTTCGCCGATCCCGACTGGGACGGCCCGCCGATCCAGGTCTACGAGGTGCCCGAGGGAGACGAGGACGTGACCCCGCCCGAGGTGCCGGAGGAGCACGACGCCGGCGAGGAGATCGAGGAGGTCCTCGAAGACCCGGATCACATCATCGACGACGCCGAGGACGAAGCCGACGACCGCCACGTCTACGTGGTGAGCGGCGTGAAGTTCACGGTGGTGGCCGAGCGGGTCCAGTACTACGACCGCGACGGCAAGCTCATCACCGAGTCGCTCAAGGACTACACCCGCCGCACCGTGCAGGAGGAGTTCGCCACCCTCGACGAGTTCCTCAAGCGGTGGAAGTCCGCCGACCGCAAGCAGGCCATCGTCGACGAGCTGCTCGAACGAGGGGTCCTGCTCGAAGCGCTCGAGGACGCCACCGGCAAGGACCTGGATCCGTTCGACCTGATCTGCCACGTCGCCTTCGACCAGCCCGCCCTCACCCGGCGAGAGCGTGTCGAGAACGTCCGCAAGCGCGACGTGTTCACCAAGTACGGCGACCAGGCCCGCGAGGTAATCGCCGCCCTGCTCGACAAGTACGCCGACCAGGGCCCCGGCGCCCTCGGCGCCATCGAGGTGCTCAAGCTCGACCCGTTCCCCGAACTTGGCACCCCCGTCGAGCTCGTAGGACGCTTCGGGGGCAGGGACCAGTACCTCGCCGCGCTGCGCGAGATCGACGCCGCCCTCTACGAACCCGCCTGACCCGGAGCCCCGTTGTCCCTCTCCACCACGATCAAGTCCATCCAGGACATCATGCGCAAGGACGCCGGCGTCGACGGCGACGCGCAGCGGATCGGCCAGCTCGGCTGGATGTTGTTCTTCAAGATCTTCAGCGACCTGGAGATCGAGACCGAGCTGGAGGACGACGACTACGAGTCACCGGTCCCGCCGCACCTGCGGTGGAACGCCTGGGCCAACGAGGACCTCGTCGGCACCGAGGCGCCCACGGGCGACGATCTGCTCGAACTGGTCGACGGTTCGCTGTTCCCGATCTTCAAGGACCTCAACGTCGCCCAGTTCACCGGCAAGGCCCGCCAGCGGGCCGAGCTGCTGCGCAGCGTCTTTGAGGATGCCTACAACTACATGAAGTCCGGCACGTTGATGCGCCAGGTGATCAACAAGATCAACCACGACATCGACTTCAACCAGTCGAAGACCCGCCACCTCTTCGGCGACATCTACGAGCAGATCCTCCGCGACCTCCAGGGAGCGGGCAACGCCGGCGAGTTCTACACGCCCCGCGCCGCCACCCAGTTCGCCGTCGACATGGTCGCCCCCCGGCTCGGCGAGATCGTCCTCGACCCGGCGTGCGGCACCGGCGGCTTCCTCACCGCCGCCTTCGAGCACATGCGCACACAGGCCGACACCGCCGAACAGCTCGCCGACCTGAAGGCCAACATACGCGGCGTCGAGAAGAAGGCCCTCCCCCACCTCCTGGGCACCACCAACCTGATGCTGCACGGCGTCGAGGTCCCCCAGGTCCGCCACGGCAACACGCTCGCCCGACCGCTGCGCGACTACGGCCCCAAGGACCAGGTCGACGTGATCGTCACCAACCCCCCGTTCGGCGGGATGGAGGAGGACGGGATCGAGAACAACTTCCCGGCCGAGTTCCGCACCCGAGAGACGGCCGACCTGTTCCTCGTCCTCGTGATGGAGCTGCTCAGCGACGGCGGCCGAGCCGCCATCGTCCTCCCCGACGGGACGCTCTTCGGCGAGGGGATCAAGACCCGCATCAAGAAGCGGCTGCTCGAGGAGTGCAACCTCCACACGATCGTCCGGCTCCCGAAGGGCGTCTTCGCCCCCTACACGACGATCAAGACGAACATCCTCTTCTTCACCAAGGGCGAGCCCACCAAGAACGTCTGGTTCTACGAGCACCCCTATCCCGAGGGCTTCAAGAGCTACTCGAAGACCAAGCCCATGCGGATCGAGGAGTTCGAGCCCGAGAAGGCCTGGTGGGAGAACCGGGAGGAGACCGAGCGGGCGTGGAAGGTCACCGCCGACGACATCGCTGCCGGCGGCTACAACCTCGACATCACGAATCCCAACGTGGTCGACGACGGCCACGAGGACCCCGACGTCCTGCTCGCGCGCTACGAGGAGACCACCGCGAACGTCCAGGAAGCCCGCGAGGCCCTCCGCAGCGCGCTCGCCGAAGCCCTGATGAGGACCTGATGGAGCCCCAGACATTCCTCGACAACTTCGCCACCATTGCTGACGCACCCGGCGGGGTTCAGCGACTCCGCGATCTAGTGCTCGAACTTGCGGTGCGTGGCCGGCTGGCCGAGCAATCTGATGAAGAGCAGCCGGCAAACGTCGGACTCGGGGCCGTCCATGCCGAGAAGGGCAACACCCTCGCCGACAGCATCCGAGGAGGCGCTTCCGTTCCACGCATCCCTAGCCAAACCGAGCGTGGCGTAGATCTTCCCCCGGGGTGGGAGTGGGCTCGCCTCGACGACACTGGCGAATACGTGAACGGATTGGCGTTCAAGAACTCGGATTGGCGGCCGGCCGGGATTCCGATTATCCGCATTCAGAACCTGACGAATCCGTCGGCGCCCTTCAACTACGCCGACGGACCGTTTCCCGAGGACCGCATGGCTCACGACGGCGACATCCTCGTGTCCTGGTCAGCAACGTTGAACGCGTTCCGGTGGCATCGAGGTGATGCCGTCGTCAATCAGCACATCTTCAAGGTCATTCCTGACCACCGGGTCGTCACAACCGACTACCTCTTCCACCTGCTCAGGTACTGCATCCGAGCCATGGCTGAGAGCGAAGCGGCCCACGGCCTTGTGATGAAGCACATCAACCGTGGACCGTTCCTCTCCCATGTCGTCGCGCTTCCCCCGCTGGCCGAGCAGGAACGGATCGTGGCCAGAGTGGATGAGCTGATGGGACTGTGCCACTCACTGGAGCAGGCTCTGGCACGTCGCGTTGCGGTTCAATCCGCGCTAGCTGCCAGCCTCACCTCGCACCTGTTGGGTTGAACGCCCGTCAGAGCGTGGAGCCAGGCAGGCTTTCGATCGCCATCCGCTGGGCGGCGCTGCGTTCGATGCCGGCGGCGAGCGCGTCGATGGCGTCCCGGGTGACTTCAGGGGCGTGGGCGACGTCATCTCGGCCGGCGTCGATGGCGAGGTAGAGGTCGTTGCGCTGTCGGCCTCGGCTCATGGCGGTGTAGATCGCCTCCCTCGGCATGGTCTCGTCGACGAGGACGAGGACGTGATCGCACGTGGCGCCCTGGGCCTTGTGGATGGTCATGGCGTAGCCGTGGGCGAGGTTGCCGTTCTCCGCGTAGGCGAACGGCACTCGCCTGCTCGTGCCGTCTGGGACGACGACGTGGAGCTGTCGGCGCTTCTCGTCGATGGCGGCGATGGCGCCGCGCGTGCCGTTGAGCATGCCGGTGCGGTAGTCGTTGGCCAGGCTGAGCACCTGGTCGCCGGCCGCAAAGTCGCGCTCCCCGATCCGCACCTGATCGCGTGTCAGCTTCCCGGCGTCGAGCATGCGCTGGCGTGCGCGGGCGTTGAGGTCGCGGACGGCCTCGTGGTGTGCGGCGAGCATGAGGGCATCGCCGCTGTCGCCGACGGTTGTCCACCAGCGGTCGACCATGTCGCCCCGGGCCCGCCTCGGGTCGGGGTCGTGGTGGATGCGGTCGTGGGCCTGGTAGGCGGCGAGTGCTTCGGGGGCGTGGCCGAGGCGCAGGTCGGCGAGGGCCTGGCGCTCCCAGCGTTCGTGCTGGCGCCGGTTGGTCCGCAGCGAGGCCGGGTCGGTCCTGCGAGCGATCCCGGCGAACGCTCCGCCAGCTTCGATCTCGGGCAGCTGGCAGGCGTCGCCGACGAGCACGATCTTCGCTCCGGCCTGGTGAATCCTCGACACGAGGTTGGCCAGTGCGCGTGTGCCCACCATCGCGGCCTCGTCGACCACCAGGATGTGGTCGGGCCCGAAGCCGGATTCGCCGAGTCGGTCAAGGGACTTGCGGAGCCGGGCGATGGTCATCGACGGGATGCCTGAACCGGCTTCGAGCTGGCGGGCGGCCTGGGCGGAGAGGGCGGTGCCGATGACGGTGCGGCCGGAGGCTCGCCAGGCGTCGTTCGCGGCGGCGAGGGCGTGGGTCTTGCCCGAGCCGGCGACGCCGGGCACCACCTCGACGCCGTCGCCCGAGCCGCAGATCCGCCGGACCATCGTCTGCTGCTCGTCGCTGAGGGTCGGTCGGGCTGCGATGGCGGTCACGATGTGCTCGGCCCGGGCGAGGCCGGCACCGGCGTCGCGGCGGTGGGTGGCCATGCCGATGAGGTGCTTCTCGACGGACAGCAGGTCGGGGGTCGTCCAGCGACGGCTGTCGATCGGGACGGGTGCCCGTCGACCGTCGCCTCGGCGGATGCGCTCGGTGCCGGGCTTGGCGAGGGCGACGACGTGGTGGGAGCCGAGGTAGTCGTCGGCCAGGCCGAGGACCTCGGTGGTGGCGGCGCCGGCGGGCATCTCGTCGCAGAGCTGGCGGATCACGTCGCGGCGGTCGAAGGTCGAGCGGTGCTCGGTGATGCCGTTGGGTGCGTCGAGCCGTCGGTAGAGGTGGTCGACGTCGGTGTCGTCTCGTGTCGGGTGCTGCCGGGCGATGGTGTCGCAGACGGCGGCGAGGGTCGGCTCGTCGAGGCCAACCTTGGCGGCTCGTCGTGTCCACCACTCCTGGAGGGCGGCGTAGGGGACGGAGGTGTCCTTGTTCTCGCGGGTGGCGTAGGTGGCGACCTGGGCACCGTGGCCGCCGAGGCTGCCGAACAGCGCCATGCGGTCGACGATCTGGCGGCGGCGCTGGGAGAAGTGGTCGATGGCACGCTTGGGGATGCCGGCGAGGTCGGCGATGCCGTTGCGGGGCGCCTTCCAGGTGACGCCGAGTCGGCGGGTGAGCTCGGCCCGCAGGTGGGCTTCGTAGAGGAACCCGACGGTGCGGCACCACGAGTAGAGGTGGCGGCCATCCAGGGCGCTCCACCGGTCGTCACTGCGGGCGTGGGCGAGGTTGGCGACCACGACGTGGGTGTGCAGGTGCGGGTCGCCCGTTCGGGAGGTGCGGTGCCGGAAGGCGCCGGCGACGAACCCGTCGCCGGGCAGGACCGTGGCGCCGCCCTTGCCTCGCCGGACTCGGCAGGCCTCGGTCTCGAGCACCGCCAGGGCGGCGTCGACCGCAGCCTCGTGGGCGTCTCGCACCTGGCGGCGGACGTCACCGGAGCCAAGGGCGAAGAGGAGGGTGACCGACTTGGGTGCGTTGAACGTGCAGTCGAAGCCGGCCATGTGCTTCGGGCCCTTCGAGCTGAGCAGCGGGCGGCCATCGGGCCCGGCACCGTTGAGGACACGGCGCAGCTGGTAGCCAGCGACGTCGCCGGTGAGACCGAGGCGCTCGGCACCCCGGCCGAGCCACCGGCCCGGTGCCTCGCCGGAGCCGATGTAGTACTCCTCGGCGCCGCGGGCGACCGTGTCGAGGTAGTAGTCGGCCCGGCCGGGAGCGAGCTTGCCGATGCTCAGCACGGGACCGCGCCCCCGCCGGACGAGGCGACACGGGCGGGCCGGGGCCACCTTGGTGCAAGTGCGTCGACCTGAAACGGGTGGCGCAGCGGGATATCGGTGCGCTCCGTCATGACGCTTCCGGGAAGAGCGTCGCCTGCGCCTGGTCGGGCGTCCGGCGGGAGCGGCGGGGCGTCGATCGAGGTACCGGCTCCGGGGCTGGTGGCGTCGGCGAGCCCTTCGTTGCCGGTTGGTCAGCCGGAGTCAGGTCGACGGGCTCGATGGCCCCCGCTGCGAGTCGCTCGAGCTGGTGGACCGGCACCCGCAGCAGCCGACCCACCCGCACCACCGGGAGGCCCTCGGCCCCGTCGGTCGCCCGCCACTGACGGGTGAGGGCGTAGGCGGCGGTGCGGCCGATGCGCAGGACGGCGGCGGCTTCCT
>CAYQGF010000221.1:0-6620 GCA_964416885.1 uncultured Iamiaceae bacterium | reverse complement strand
CTCCTTCGTCGACAGCAGCCAGGAGTTCGTCACCGGCGAGGTGCGGATCCGGATGGAGCCGGGCAGTGCGACGATCACCGGCCGCCGCAGCCCGCACACCCTGTACGACTACGGCCTCGCCACCTACGACGCCGAGGACAGCTTCCGGCACGAGGACTCCGCCGGCTTCGTGCGGCTCTGGGGCCTGGGCATCCAGACCTGGGCGGCCCGGCAGGGCACCGACCGGGTCAAGGACTGATGGCCGGGTCGGGCGACGAGGGCCGGACCCTCTGGCACGGGCGGTTCGCGGGCGGTCCGTCCGAGGCGCTGATGGCCTTCACCGTCAGCCTCCCGTTCGACCGGCGGCTGGCGGCGGTCGACATCGCCGGCTCCCGGGCACACGTCCGGGGGCTGGTGCGCGGCGAGCTGCTGTCGGGGGACGAGGCGGCCTCGGTGCTGGCCGCCCTCGACCAGGTCGAGCAGGAGCTGGCCGCCGGCGACTTCGCCTTCCTCCCGTCCGACGAGGACATCCACACCGCGGTCGAGCGCCGGGTCACCGAGATCGCCGGCCCGGCCGGGGGCAAGATCCACACCGGCCGGAGCCGCAACGACCAGGTGGCCACCGACCTGCGGCTGTGGACCAAGCAGGCCCTCGCCTCGGTGGCGGAGGGGGTGCTGGCGTTCCAGGAGGTGCTGGCGGCCCGGGCCGACGAGGCGGGCGACGCCTACCTCCCGGGCTACACCCACCTCCAGCAGGCCCAGCCGGTGCTGTTGGCCCACCACCTCCTGGCCCACGGCTGGGCGCTGGCCCGGGACTACGACCGGCTGCTGGCGGCCCGGGACCGGGCCGACGTCTCACCCCTGGGCGCCGGCGCCCTGGCCGGGTCGTCGCTGGCCCTCGACCCGTCGGGCACCGCCGCCGACCTCGGCTTCGCCCGGGCCTTCGACAACAGCCTCGACGCCGTCAGCGACCGGGACTTCGTGGCCGAGGCCCTCTTCGTCCTGGCCCTGATCGGCGTCCACCTCAGCCGCATCGGCGAGGAGTGGGTGCTGTGGTCGAGCGAGGAGGTCGGCTTCGTCACCCTCGACGACGCCTACGCCACCGGCAGCTCGATGCTCCCGCAGAAGAAGAACCCCGACATCGCCGAGCTGGCCCGGGGCAAGACCGGCCGCCTGGTCGGCAACCTCACCGGGCTCCTGGTGACCCTCAAGGGCCTGCCGTTGGCGTACAACCGGGACCTCCAGGAGGACAAGGAGCCGCTGTTCGACTCGGTCGAGCAGGTCCTGCTGGCGCTGGCCGCGCTGAGCGGGATGGTCGAGACGGCGACGTTCCGGCTGGACCGGATGGCCGCCGCCGCCGACACCCCGGCCGCGGCGGCCACCGACCTGGCCGAGTGGCTGGTCGCCCGGGGCACGCCGTTCCGCGACGCCCACGCCGTCGTCGGCGACCTGGTGCGCCGCTCGCTGGCGGGGGAGGGCGCCCTGGCCGCCCTGGTCGCCGCCGACGAGCGCCTGGGGGAGGAGGCTGCGGCCCTGATCGCCCCCGGCGTCCCGGTCACCCGTCGCACCACCCGCGGCGCCGGTGGCCCCGACGCCGTGGCCGCCCAGAGCGACCGCTTCCAGGCCCGCCTCGACGCCGACCGCGCCCGCCTCCCCGACTGAGGCCTCCATCGGTTCTTGGTGCACCAGCTGTCGCTCTGCGACCGCTGGTGCACCAAGAACGGCCACCGACGCGACCAGGCTGCGTTCTTGGTGCAGGCCGCGTCGCCTGGCGACGCGCTGTGCACCAAGAACGGAGAGGAGCCCACATGACCTTCCAGCACGAGATCCGGGTGCGGTACCAGGAGTGCGACATGCAGAGGGTGGTGTTCAACGCCCACTACCTGGCCTATTGCGACGAGACCTCGGCGGCGTGGCTCGGCGCGGTGTTCGGGTGGACCGGCGCCGACGACGACTTCGACTGGATGCTGGTGCGGGCCGAGGTCGACTGGCACTCCTCGGCCACCTACGGCGACACCATCGCCATGTCCGCCGAGGTCGCCCGCTGGGGCACCACCTCCTTCGCCCTCCGGTACCGGGGCGCGGTCGGCGACCGGCCGGTGTTCACGGCCCTGATCACCTACGTCTGCGTCGCCCCTCACACCACGACCAAGACCCCGGTGCCCGAGCACGTGAAGGTCGCCCTGGGCGAGCCCGTCCCGGGCTGAGCGAGGTCGCGCTGGCGCGACGTCAACGGCGCGCTCGCGATGGGTAGCGTCGACCCTTCGTGACCACCGCCAGCCCCGCACCGGCCGTCGTCGGGCCGGTCCCGACCGCCTCCGAGGCCGACTCGGGCCCGGTGCCATCGGTGCACGCCTACCGGCCGCACCTCGACGGCGCCCGGGCCCTGGCCGTGGTGGCGGTGATCCTCTACCACCTCGGGCTGCCGTGGATGCCGGGCGGCTTCGTCGGCGTCGACCTGTTCTTCGTCCTGTCCGGCTACCTGATCACCGGCCTCCTGCTCACCGAGGTCACGACCACCGGCGGCGTGGCCCTGGGCCGGTTCTACGCCCGCCGGGCCCGGCGGCTGCTCCCGGCATCCCTGCTGGTGATCGCCGCCGTGGCGGTCACCGCCAACCACGTGCTCGACCAGCTCGACCAGCAGTCGGTCGCCCGGGACATCAGCTGGTCGGCCCTCTACACCGCCAACTGGCGCTTCGTCTCGGGCGGGGTCGACTACTTCACGCCTGGCGACGTGCCCAGCCCACTCCAGCACTTCTGGTCGCTGGCGGTGGAGGAGCAGTTCTACCTGGTGTGGCCCGTGCTCCTGCTCGGCGTGTGGCTGCTCGGCCGGCGCGGCGACCGGGACCGTGACGCCAGCGGACCGCTCCTCGCCGTGATCAGCGTGCTGGGCGCCGGCTCGCTGTGGCTCTCGTTCACCCAGGCCGGCACCAACCTCGGCTACTTCGGCACCCCGGCCCGGGCCTACCAGCTCCTCGCCGGCGCGGCCCTCGCCGTCGCCCTCCACCGGTGGGGCGGTCGGCTCCCGAAGGGGCCGGGCGCCCGCCGGGCCGGCACCGGGCTGGCCGTCGCCGGGCTCGGCATCCTCACCTGGTGCGCGGTGTCCCTGGCCGGCGATGCCGTGTACCCCGGCCCGGTCGGCCTCCTCGTCACCGGCGCCAGCCTCGTCCTGCTGGTCGGCATCGACGTGGCCCCGCCGGGCCTCGCGGCCCGGGCGCTGGGCGCCGGCGTGCCCGCCCTCGTCGGCCGGCTCTCCTACAGCCTGTACCTCTGGCACTGGCCGGTGATCGTGTTCGCCCCGCTGCTGGCCGAGCACCACGCCCGCCCGGTGCTGGAGGAGCGGTGGGCCATCGGCGTGGTCACCGTGGCCCTCGCCACCGCATCGCACTGGCTGGTCGAGCGGCCCGTCCGCTTCGGCCTGCTGCCCAAGGCGCCGGCGTTCGCCGTGGTCGCGGTGGGCATCAGCCTGTCGGTGGTGGCGGCGATGGCCACCCAGCCCTCGCTCCAGCCCGACCAGCCCTTCGCCGAGCGGGCCCTGGCGGCGGCCGAGGACCACGCGCCCGCGGGCCACTGCCCCTACACCGAGGGCCAGTGGGGCGATCCGGCCGACGACCAGCCGTGCCTGTACCGGAGGGGCGGACCGGTCACCCTGGCCCTCGTCGGGGACTCCCACGCCCAGCACTGGCAGCCGGCCGTCGAGGCCCTGGCCGAGCGCTACGACCTGACCGTCGTCCGGGCCACCCGGTCCGGCTGCCCGGTCAACGACATCACGGTGGAGGCCTTCGACGGCCAGGGCCTCCCGCTGGTCGACCACGACTGCACCGCCTGGCGCGAGCGGGTGTACCCCCGGTTGATCGAGGAGTACGACCCCGACGTCGTCTTCGCCGAGACCCGCTCGCTGGACCGGACGATCGTGCAGGACGACGGCACGACCCTGGAGCCGGGCGACGACGGCTACCTGGAGGCGTGGACCGACGGTTGGCGGCCCAGCGTCGAGGCGCTCACCGCGGGGACCGGCCAGGTGTTCCTGAGCGAGCAGTTGCCCGAGATCGACGTCCGGGTCCCGGCCTGCCTGGCCGAGCACGGTCCCGGCGACGGTGCCTGTGACATGCCGCTGTCGGGCGACCCCGGCCGGGAGCCCTCCAACGAGGTGATCGAACGGCTCGACGGCGTCGACGGGCTGACCGTCGTCGACCCCACGCCGATCGTCTGTCCCGACGGGACCTGCCCGGCGCTGATCGACAACCGGATCGTCCACCGGGACGACGACCACCTGACCGCGGCCTTCGCCCGCCACGCCTCTCGTCAGTTCGAGGAGATGCTCCTCACCGCCGGCGCCCGCTTCGAGGCCACGCCCTGATGGATCCCATTTGACCGACCGGCGGTCGACCCCGGACGATGAGGCGTGGCCGATCTCGTCGCCCTGCTGACCGCCCGCCTGGCCCCGGCCTTCGACGCGGTCCGCGACGCGGCCTGCGCCGAGGCCGGGCTCGACCCGGCCGAGGTGCCGGCCCCTCCGACGGTGAGCCGCAGCGACCGGGCGGACCTCCAGGCCAACGGCGCCCTGGCGCTGGCCAAGCGGCTGAAGCGCAACCCCCGTGAGGTGGCCGACGCCGTGCTCGCCGCCGCGGACCTCGGCGACCTGGTCGCGGAGGTGGAGATCGCCGGCCCCGGCTTCCTCAACCTCACCGTGGCCGATGCGGCCCTGGCCGACCTGGCCCGCCGGGCCCATGCCGACGAGCGCCTCGACATCGCCCCCGACGCCGGGGCCGGCACCGTCGTCGTCGACTACTCGGCGCCCAACGTGGCCAAGGAGATGCACGTCGGTCACCTCCGCTCGACGGTGATCGGCGACGCCCTGGTGCGGGCCCTCGGGTTCCTGGGCCACACGGTCGTGCGGGAGAACCACGTCGGCGACTGGGGCACGCCCTTCGGGATGCTGATCGAGCACCTCGTCGACGTGGGCGAGGAGACGGCGGTGGCCGAGCTGAGCGTCGGCGACCTCAACCGCTTCTACCAGGAGGCCCGCCAGAGCTTCGACGCCTCCGACGAGTTCAAGGAGCGGGCCCGGGAGCGGGTCGTCCGGCTCCAGGGCGGCGACCCCGAGACCCTCCGGCTGTGGCAGCTCCTCGTCGACCAGTCGGCGGCCTACTTCCAGGCCGTCTACGACCGCCTCGGCGTCCTGCTCACCCCCGACGACATCGTCGGCGAGAGCTTCTACAACGCCGAGCTCCCCGGCATCGTCGAGGGCCTGGACGAGAAGGGCCTGCTGGTGCTCGACGACGGGGCCGAGTGCGTGTTCCCGCCCGGCTTCACCGGTCGCGACGGCGAGCCCCAGCCGATGATCGTGCGCAACCGCAACGGGGGCTACGGCTATGCCGCCACCGACCTGGCCACGGTCCGACACCGGGTCGAGGTCACCCACGCCGAGCGCATCCTCTACGTCGTCGGCGCCCCGCAGCGCGACCACCTGCTGATGGTGTTCGCGGTCGCCCGGCTGGCCGGCTGGCTGCCCGAGGACGTCACCGCCGAGCACATCTCCTTCGGCAGCGTCCTCGGTGCCGACCGGAAGATGTACAAGACCCGCACCGGGGCGTCGGTCCGGCTGATCGACCTGCTCGACGAGGCCGTCGAGCGGGCCGAGGCCACCATCGCCGAGCGCAACCCCGACCTGGTCGGCGAGGAGCGGGCCGCGGTGGCCGCCGCGGTCGGCATCGGGGCCGTGAAGTACGCCGACCTGTCGAGCGACCGGGTCAAGGACTACGTCCTCGACTTCGACCGGATGCTGGCCTTCGAGGGCAACACCGGCCCGTACATGCAGTACGCCCACGCCCGGATCCGGTCGATCTTCCGGCGGGGCGAGGTCGACGCCGCAGCCCTCGACGCCGCGGCCCTGGCCATCGGCGAGCCCCAGGAGCGGGCGCTGGTGCTGGCCCTGCTCGGCTTCGAGCCGGTGGTGCGCCAGACCGCGGAGACGGCCCAGCCCCACCGGCTGTGCGGCTACCTGTTCGACCTGGCCCAGGCGTTCACCTCGTTCTACGAGGCCTGTCCGGTGCTCAAGGCCGACGAGGCCACCCGGGCCAGCCGGCTGGTGCTGTGCGACCTCACCGCCCGCACCCTCCGGACCGGCCTCGGCCTGCTCGGCATCGAGGCCCCACCCCGGATGTAGCTCAGCCCAGGTCGATGGTGAAGGCGCCCTCGTCGTCGGCCAGGGCGAACGTCGTGCCCCGGTCGGGGACGTGGACGAAGCGGTTGTCCATCCGCGGGTAGCCGTCGACCGCCACCGGCGCGCCGTCGACGGTCAGCCCGGCCTCGGACACCTCGACCAGCCCCTCGGCCGGCGAGGCGTAGCGCAGCGCGTCGCCCTCGACACCGATCGCCGCCCCGGTCACCCGCTCGACGAACGTCGTGAACGCGCCCCACCGGTCGACGTCGCCCACCTCGCACGCCCACCAGGTGTCGACGCCCGGGGCCAGCAGGTCGAAGCGCTCGGTCAGCCCGCCGGTCCACGTCTCGGCCGGGTCGTGGGGCCGCCAGGTGGTCGGGGCCGAGCACCACAGGGCGACGTAGGCGTCCCGGCGCCGGGCCAGCACCCACCCGCCCTCTTCGACCACCTCGTCGAAGCGCTCGGTGGGGAGGTA
>CAYQGF010000220.1:0-6637 GCA_964416885.1 uncultured Iamiaceae bacterium | reverse complement strand
CCGGGTGGCCACGACGCCGAGGTCGTGGGTCACCCGGGCCGACGAGATCGCGGTGATGTACGGCGGGCGCATCGTGGAGCAGGCGCCGACCCAGACCCTGTTCCGGCAGATGCGGCACCCCTACACCGAGGCGCTGCTGCGCTCCATCCCCCGCCTCGACCTGCCCAGCCACACCCGGCTGGAGGCCATCAGCGGCCGCCCGCCCGACCTGGTCGACCCCCCGGCCGGCTGTCGCTTCGCCCCCCGCTGCCCCTACGCCCAGGCCAAGTGCCACGCCGAGGAGCCCGAGCTGGTCGACGACGGCGACGGGCACCTGTACCGGTGCTGGTACCCGGTCGGCATCGCATCCGAGCAGACCACCGTCGACACGGTGGTCGAGGAGGCCCACGTGCGAGAGGTCGGCGACGAGATCGCCACCGACACCGAGATCGTCGACGAGGAGGAGGCCTGATGGCCGGTCGTGGCCACGCCCACATGGGCGACCCCTCCGAAGCTCTGCTCCGGGTCGAGGACCTCAACGTCCGGTTCCGCACCGGCCGAGGCACCGTCTTCGCGGTCACCGACGTGTCGCTCGACATCCGCAAGGGCGAGACCCTCGGTCTCGTCGGCGAGTCGGGGTGCGGCAAGTCCACGACGGGCCGAGCGATCATGCAGCTCCCCCCGCCCACCGAGGGCCGCGTCATCTACGACGGCCAGGACCTCACCGGCCTCTCGCCGGAGGACCTGCGCCGCAGCCGGACCAAGCTCCAGATGATCTTCCAGGACCCGATCTCGTCGCTGAACCCGCGGCGCAAGGTCGAGGACATCGTGGCCGAGGGCCTGAAGATCTGGCAGCCCGCGGGGTGGACGCCGCTGTCGATCGCCGCCCTGGTGGGCACCGTCGTCGGTGGGCTCGTCGTGCTGTCGATGGTGTTCGGCGGGGTCAGCACCATCGGCTTCTTCGGGCTGATGGCGCTCCTGGTCGGCGTGGGCCTCGGCACCATGCACTTCGCCGGCTTCGGTCAGCACGTCGACCCGGCCATGGCCGACAAGGTCGACGAGATCCTCGACGCGGTGGGCCTCGACCCCGCCACGGCCCGGGGCCGGCGGCCGCACCAGTTCTCGGGCGGCCAGTGCCAGCGCATCTCGATCGCCCGGGCCGTGGTCACCGAGCCGGACCTGATCATCTGCGACGAGCCGGTGTCGGCCCTCGACGTCTCGGTGCAGGCCCAGATCCTCAACCTGCTCGAGGACCTCAAGGCCCGGTACGGGCTGACGCTCGTGTTCATCGCCCACGACCTGGCCGTGGTCAAGAACGTCAGCGACCGGGTGGCCGTGATGTACCTGGGCCGCATGTGCGAGGTCGGCCCGCCGGACGTCATCTACGCCCAGCCAGCCCACCCCTACACCCAGCTCCTGCTCGACGCCATCCCCGAGCCCGACCCCGACCACCGGGGCAAGGAGCGCGAGCCCCTCGCGGGTGAGCTGCCATCACCGCTGGCCCCGCCGAGCGGCTGCCACTTCCGCACCCGCTGCCCCCGGGCCGACGCCGTGTGCTCCGAGGTCGTCCCCGAGATGGCCCCGACCGGCGACGGACGCTTCGTCGCCTGCCACCATCCGCTGGTGGAGACGGGGGTCCAGATCGGCTCGGCGGCGAGCCGGGGCTGACCACCCCACGATGATGGGCGCGGGGCCGTAGCGATGACCGGCCGCAACGAGCGCGCCCACCGCACGACCCGCCTCGACCCCGAGGTGCGACGGGAGCTGATCCTCGACGCCGCCGAGCGGGTGCTGTCGACCCGGTTGCCGGCGGAGGTCACCTTCGAGGAGATCGCCGATGCCGCCCAGGTCTCCCGGGGCCTGGTCTACAACTACTTCAAGGACCGCACCGGGCTGCTCGTCGCCCTGGCCGAGCGGACCCTCGTCCGCCTCGACCGGGAGGTCGACAGCGCCATCGACCCGGGCACGGACCTGGCCGAGCAGGTCGCCGCCCTGGGCCGGGCCTACGCCCGTCACGCCCGCGCCAACGCCGACACCTGGCTGCTGCTGTCCCGCAGCGGTCTGCTCGACCACCCGTCGGTGGCCGGGGCCCGGATGGCGCGGGTGGCGCGCATCGCAGCCCGGTGGGGCGACACCGAGGACGCCCGGCTGGCGGCCTGGTCGGTCACCGCCCTGTTCGAGCTCACCGGGTTCAACCCGCTGCCCTCGCAGTCGACCATCGACGACCTGGTGCGCTTCCTGTGCGACCTGCTGGCCCCCGGTCTCGAAGCCCGCGGCGTCAAGCCGGTGGCGGCGTCGGGCTAGGCCCGATGCCGCGGCCCTCCGGGGCCGGCCCGCGTGCGGTCGTTGCGAGGCCGACGGGGCCACCGTGGCAGGATCGACGGCATGGCGAAGCAGCCCGACATGCAGATCGACACCGACACCCGCTACGAGGTGAAGCTCGGGACCTCCAAGGGTGAGATCACCATGGTCCTCGACCCGGCCCTGGCCCCCCAGACGGTCAACAACTTCGTCGTCCAGGCGAGGGCCGGCTTCTACACCGGCCTCACCTTCCACCGGGTCGTGCCCGGCTTCGTGATCCAGGGCGGCGACCCGGAGGGCACCGGCCGCGGCGGCCCCGGCTACAAGTTCGCCGACGAGCCGGTCCGGGCCGAGTACATCCTCGGCGCCGTGGCCATGGCCAACGCCGGCCCCAACACCAACGGCTCGCAGTTCTTCATCTGCATCGACGACTGCACCCGCAAGCTCGACAAGCTCTACAACCTGTTCGGGTTCGTCACCGGGGGCATCGAGGTCGCCCAGGCCATCGAGGTCGGCGACACCATGGACACGGTCACCGTCACCGAGAAGGCGGATTGAAAGGGCCCGACAGAAGTTGGTCAACGCGCCACCCATCCGGTGGCGCGCTGACCAGGTTCCCGACACGGGCGGCAGAAGTTGGTCAGCGCGCCACCCATCCGGTGGCGCGTTGACCAGGTACCGACCGTGACGGGGCTCAACCTCGCCGCCGCGCACGAGGCGATCGCCGCCGCGGTCCCCGACCGGCCGGCGCTGGTGTGGCGGGGCCGCACCTGGACGTGGGCCGAGGTCGCCGATCGGACCGCCCGGCTGGCCGGTGTCCTCGCCGCCCACGACATCGGCCTGTCCGGCGCGCCCGCCACCGAGGGGTGGGAGTCGCCCCACGACCACGTCGCCCTCGTGCTGCTCAACGGGAACGAGTACCTGGAGGGCATGGTCGGGTCGTGGCGCGCCCGGGCCGCGTCGGTCAACATCAACTGGCGCTACACCGCGCCGGAGATGGCCGAGGTCCTGGCCGACGCCCGGGCCGCGGCGGTCGTGTACCACGGCCGGTACGCGTCGGTGGTGGCCGAGGCCCTCGACCTGCTGCCGTCGCCGCCTCGCCTCCTCCTCCATGTCGACGACGGCACCCCCGACGCCCTCCTTCCCGGGGCGCTCGCCTACGAGGACGCGGTGGCCGCCGCCGCTCCCCTGCCCCCCGACCCGGAGTGGTCCGGCGACGACCGCTACGTCGTCTACACCGGCGGCACCACCGGACGGCCCAAGGGCGTGCTGTGGCGCCAGGACGACTTCGCCGCCACCTGCCTCGGCGTCCGGGGGACACCGGCCGAGCTGGCCGAGAAGGCCGCGGCCCGGGGGCCGCTCCGCACCCTGCCGGCACCCCCGTTCATGCACGGCGCCGCCCACTGGAACGCCATGAGCGCCTGGCTGGCCGGGGGCACGATCGTCGTCCAGGACACCGTCGACCGCTACGACCCGGCCGACGTGGTCGCCACCTGCGTCCGGGAGGACGCCACGGCCCTGCTGATCGTGGGTGACGCCTTCGCCCGGCCCCTGGTCGAGCACCTGCGGGCCCACCCCACCGAGATGCCGCTGCGCCACGTCCTCACCGGCGGGACGATCCTGTCGGCGCCGGTGAAGCAGGCCCTGATCGACCTGGTGCCGGGGGTGAAGGTGGTCGACGTCCTCGGCTCGTCGGAGACCGGGCGCCAGGCGGTGACGGCCTCGTCGTCGGCCACCGGCGCCACGTCGGGCACGTTCACGCCCGAGGCCACCACGGTGATCGTCAGCGAGGACCGCACTCATCTCGTCCCGCCCGCCGACGACAGCATCGGCTGGATGGCCCAGGCCGGACGGGTCCCGCTCGGCTACCTGCACGACCCGGACAAGACCCGCGCCACCTTCCCCACCATCGACGGGGTGCGCTACTCGGTGGCCGGCGACCGGGCCCGCTGGCGCCCCGACGGCACCCTGGAGCTGCTGGGCCGCGAGGCCGCGGTGATCAACACCGGCGGCGAGAAGGTCTACGCCGAGGAGGTCGAGATGGCCCTGGCCCACCACCCGGGCGTGGCCGACGTCCTGGTGGTCGGACGGCCGCACGAGCGCTTCGGGAGCGAGATCGTCGCCGTCGTCGCGCCCCGCCCGGGCTCCACCGTCGACGTCGAGGGCCTCCGGGAGGTCGCCGCTCCCCTGCTGGCGTCGTACAAGCTGCCCCGGGCCGTCGTCCTGGTCGACGCCGTGTCCCGCTCCCCCAGCGGCAAGCCCGACTACGCCTGGGCCCGCGCCCGAGCGGAGGCGACCACGACGTCGTAGGGTGACGGGCGCCACCTCGGCGCGTCCAGGATCATGTCCCCGCCGTCCGCCCCCGTCCCCCTGCGGCCCGAGATCGCCGCCTCGTGGGCCCGCAGCGCCCGCAGTGGCGTCCGCCCCGACCACCTCGACCCGGCCGCGGCCGACGACGTGGCCGTCGGGGGCCGGCTGTCGACCCTCGCCTCCCCGGTGCTCGACCGGCTGGGCCGCCACCTCGACGACGCCCGGGCCACGCTCGTGCTCACCGATGCCCACGCCAGGGTCCTCGACCGTCGGGCCGGGGTGGCCGGGCTCACCGACCTGCTCGACGACGTGGGCCTGGTGCCGGGCCACTCCTACGCCGAGGAGGCGGTCGGCACCAACGGGATGGGCACCGCGGCCGAGGAGCGGCGACCGGTGGTCGTCGTCGGCGACGAGCACTACGCCGAGCCGTTGCGGGGCCTGACCTGCGTGGGCGTCCCGGTGGTCCACCCGGTCACCGGCCGGCTGGAGGGCATCGTCGACCTCACCTGCTTCAACGACGATGCCGGGCGCTGGATGACCCCGCTGGCGATCGAGGTCGCCCACGCCGTCGAGGGTCGTCTGGCCGCCGCCGCGACCCGCACCGAGCACGCCCTGTTGGCCGCCTTCGTGGCCCGGAGCCGTCGGGCCACCTCCCCCATCGTGGCCGTCACCGCCGACATGGTGCTGACCAACCCCGCCGCGGCCCGCCTCCTCGGCCCCGAGGACCACCAGCAGCTCTGGGAGGTCGTGTCCGGGCTCGGTCACCGGGAGGTCGCGGCCGAGGTGGCGCTAGCCGACGGGTCCTCGGTGCGGGCCCGGTTCGAGCCGGTCGAGCTGGGCCGCCACACCGCCGGGGCGGTGATCGCCCTCGACCGCATCGACGCCAGCCCTCGGCCCGTGCCCACCGTGATCGGCACCGCCGCGGCCCGGTCGGCGCCCGACATCGCCGTCGGGGCCAGCCCGGCGTGGCGGCGCGCCGTCCGGGAGCTGGCCGGGGCCGGTGGCTCGGTGCTGCTCCGAGGCCCGAGCGGCGCCGGCAAGGTCACCCTGGCCCGGTCCCGACACCCCGACGCGGTGGTGCTCGACGCCGCCCGGGCCGTGCTCGACGGCGCCCGGGGCTGGCTCCAGCGGGCCGACGACACCCTCCGGGGCGGTGGCCCGGTCGTCCTGCGCCGGGTCGACCTGCTCGACCCGGCCACCGCGCTGGGCCTGGCCAGCCTGATCGGCGCGGCAGCCGGCCCGGTCGTCGCCACCGCCGTCGACGGAGCCGGCGAGCCCGGGCTCCTGCACGGGTTCGGCCGGGTGGTCGACGTCCCCGGGCTGGAGGCCCGGCTCGACGACATCCCCACCCTGGCCCGGCACCTGCTCGGGCGGATGCTGCCGTCGGGGTCGCCGTCGATCGCCCCCGAGGCCCTCCAGGCCCTGGCCCGGGCCGAGTGGCCGGGCCAGGTGCGCCAGCTCGACCAGGTCCTCCGCCACGCCGTCGGGCCGCGCACCCAGGGTCGGATCCTGCTCGACGACCTGCCGACCGCGGTGCGGGCCGCGGCCCACCGCCGGCAGCTCACGCCCCGCGAGCACCGCGACTGCCAGGCGATCACCGCCGCCCTGGCCGACGCCGAGGGCAACAAGGCCCTGGCCGCCGAGCTGCTCGGCATCTCCCGCTCGACCCTCTACCGCAAGATGGCCGCCTTCGGCCTCGACCTCGACCGCCGGGCGTATTAGTCCTCTCGTCACTCGCTCGCTGGCGCTCGCTCCGTTCCTCGAACTCGACGTGCTCGCTGCGCTCGCGCGGAAGACCTTCCCAGCCGACGACGCCTCGTGCCTCGGCGACGATCGGCTTCGTCCGAGGGGAGGCCCCTCGGGCTCCCCAGCGGCTGCGCCGGGCTGCGGCTCCTCGCCTGCGAACGCGCTCGCCTCGGGCCTGGTGCGGCCGTCGGTCAATCACCGCCGCGGGTGACGGGGGCGAGGGCGGCGTGCTCGTCGTCGGTGAACAGGCGGCTGCGGAGCAGGAAGCGGACGCCCTCGGGGGCCTCCAGGCTGAACCCGG
>CAYQGF010000219.1:0-6644 GCA_964416885.1 uncultured Iamiaceae bacterium | reverse complement strand
GGCCCAGGCTGTCGTTGACGGTCTTGAAGTCGTCGAGGTCGACGAACAGCACGCAGGCCGCGCCGACGCCGTCGTGGGCGCACGCCTCGACCAGCTCGCCGAAGCGGGTGCGGTTGGCCAGCCCGGTGAGGGCGTCGTGGTGGGCCTGGTGGCGGAGGGTCGACTCGAGCTGCTTGCGGACGGTGACGTCGCGGGCGTTGAGGACGATGCCGTGCACCGCTGGGTCGTGGCGGAGGTCGCTGACGGTGACGTCGAGGGTCCGCACGGTGCCGTCGAGGGCGAGGGCCCGCAGTTCGATGCTCGACCTTCCGTTGGCGCGGTCGGTGGTGCTGCGGAGGGCCTGGAGGAGCATGTCCTGGGCGTCGCGACGCTGGTCGCTGGCGATGATGGCGGTGGCCGGGGTGTCGAGGAGTTGCTCGGGCCGGTAGCCGAGGAGGGGGGTGATCGCCGGGGAGACGTAGGTGAAGCGGCCCCAGTCGTCGATCACCGCGACGACGTCGCCGACGTTCTGCACCAGGGCCCGGAAGCGGGCCTCGCTGCGGAAGAGGCGGAGCTCGGCGTCCTTGCGGTCGCTGACCTCGCGGCAGTTGAGCACGAAGCCGCCGATCTCGGGCTCGGAGGTGAGGTCCCGCGCTGCGACCTCGAACCACCGGTAGGAGCCGTCGACGTGGCGGAGCCGCACCTCGACCGGCAGGGAGAAGGTGGCCCCGTCGGCCTGGCCGAGGAGGTCCTCGAGCAGGGCGGTGTCCTCGGCCGCCGGCAGCTCCTGGACCGAGACCCCGAGCAGGGAGCCGTCCTCCCGCCCCAGCAACCGCAGCGACGCCGGGCTGACGAAGGTGACGACCCGCTGGGCGTCGATCACGACGATCAGGTCGGACGAGTTCTCGACGAGGGCCCGGAACCGCCGCTCGATCCGGGAGCGGGCCAGCGCCTCGGTGGCCGTGACCGTCTCCAGCGCCAACGCCAGGTTGGTCCCGAAGGTCTCGAGTGCTCCGATCGTCGGCGCCGGTAGGGCCCGGCGGGTGATGACCTCGATGCCGGCGTCGGGGTGGGTGGGCTCGGCGAACGGGACGACGAAGTGCCGCCCGTCGGCGCGCTGGCGGTCGGGCGCGTGGGTCAGCTCCACGACGACGTTGGGGGATCGCCCGACGATGAGCGCGGTCGCGTCGGTCGCGGCGGCCTTCAGCGCGTCCCGGTCCGTGGCGAGCAGCAGACGGTCCGACGCCTGTCGCAGGGTGTGTTCGAGTCGGGCCTTCTCGGTCCCGGCCCGCAGCATGAGGCTGAGCCGCCCCAGCACCAGCGCCGAGAGGAGTGCGGCCGCCCCGGCGACGACCAGCAACAACACGTCGTCCGTCGAGCCGCGCGCGACCAGCAGGATCATGGTGATCGGTGCGACGAGCAACGCCGTGGCGAGCAGCATGAAGCGCCCGAACCGGACGTTGGTCCTCGGAGCCAGGTCGCGTTCGACCACCCGGGGCATGCTCGGGTGGAGGACTGCGGCGGCCACGAACGTGTTGACCGCCGGTGCGAGGATGGGTGCCCATGCTGGAGCCATCGTCGCCGCCAGGTCGGCGACGAAGAACGTGGTGAAGGCCACGGCGAGCAGGTACCAGCTCGGAGCCCGAGCCCCGGGGCCGATGGCCAACCTCGCGGTGAGGCCCACGATGGCTGCGCTCATGAGCGCGAAGAGCACATAGGTCGCGGTGTCGAGGGTGCCGAACCGGTGCTCGTCGAGGAACGGTGCCAGGGCGACCACGTAGGTGACGAGGCTGATGGCCACGGCGACGATCAAGCCATCGATGAGCCCTTCGGGGTCAGGCAGGGGTGTCCGGGCGCGCCGCAACCGCTCGATCCCGGCGCCGATGAACACATAGCAGAGGATGTACAGCAGGTCCCCGATGCCGGGGAAGGCGGGCTCTCGTCCGGTCACCGCAGCCTGGATCTCGGGAGCCAGCCCCGCTGCCATGCTGAACATGCCGCCGATGCCCATCAGGAGGATCGGCCGGGAGATGGGGCCGGGCATCCGCCGTACGAAGCGGAAGCAGGTCGTCACCGACACCAGCACCATCGTCAAGCCGGCCAGTGGAGAGAGCGCCGGCACCAGGAGCCCGGCGAGAGTGAGAAGGCCTCCGGCCACCAGGACCAAGCGCCACGGTCCGTCGGTGGAGCGCCCCTCGGGCTCCGCCCACGGGTTCGCCCTCGGCGCGACGGTGCTCACCGTCTCGTCATCGGCACCGGCAGGCTTGGATACAGGAGTTCTGCAACTGCCGGCTCCGAAGCTGGTACCTGGGTCATTGGGACCGCAGGTCGAGAGTGGCGGGCACCCAGGGTTCCGCGTCGAAGGTGGCGACGGCGAGGGCGCAGACCGGCTCGTCGACGCAGACCGTTCCGGTGATGGCGAGGTGGGGCCCGCTCCAGTCGCGGGCCGGTCGGCCGGCGCAGATCGACGTGAGCGACGACGTGAGGTCGGACTCGACCTGTTGCTGGGAGTGCCCGTGGTGCTCCACGAAGAGCCCTTCGCCGGTGTCCGGGTCCTGGCACCAGGCGATGCCTGCCCACGCCTCTTCGTGAGGTCGCTCGACCCGCTCCTCGGCCATGACGACGTAGAGGCGGTCGCCCCATTGACCGGCGCAGCCGCTCGGAGAGGGCTCCCTGTCGATCGTCGCCCCGGGAGGGATGACCGAGCTCAGCCGGATCAGGTTCCGGTCCGCGACCCCGGCCTCGCGGAGGGCGGCGTCGAACGCGGCGAGGGTGGTCGGGCCGGTTCCTCGACCCAGTCGCACACTGATCTGCACCCCCAAGGCTGGGGTCCGGGTCGCCGTGTGCTCGTCTGGATGGGTGGTGCTCATGGGGACGCCGCTTCCCGAGACGGTTCCCGAAGGTCGATGACGAGGTCGTCCGATCTTTGCTCGGTCAGGTCGATCGGCTCGGTCAGGTCGATCTCGACCTTCGGGCGGACGTGGTAGGCGTAGTACCGCTGGGTGTCGATCTCGGCGGCTTCCACAGGTGCGACCTCCGCCGTCCATCGTTCGATGAACTCGGGCAGGCCGACGTTGTCGATGTCCCACTGGGCGGTGTCGAAGCCCACCAGACCGTCGCGGGCACTGAGGAAGTGGGCCAAGGCGTGCACGATCCCCTTGGTCAGGGGGCTTCCCTGGGAACGGGGGTGCACCTGGAGGCAGGGGACGTAGAAGAGCTGGTCGGGGGAGAGCTCGGGGTAGCGGGCGCGGAAGGTGGCGGCGGAGATCCAGGGGACGAGGTCCAGGTCCTCGACGACCATGAGCAGCGCGTCGGGGTCGCCCTCGTCGGTCCAACCGACGAACTCCAGCACGTCCCGGTGGGCAAGGAGCTCGAGGAACTGCTCGTCGGGGATCGACTGTGCCTGCACGGAGTACCGGTCGAGCTCGGCGAAGAGCATCTTGTGGACCTCGAGCAGCTGTTCCGCGACGGTGCCCTCGATGCAGCGTTCGATCGTCACACGCACGGCTCTACCTCCATAGGGCGACCACGGCGCGGGTCGCGCCGGAGTAGAGGGACACGAACGCCACGGCGAAGAGGGCGCACGAGACGATGGCCAGGACGTCGGGCCGCACCTGGGGGTTGACGTGCTTGAACAGCATCGTGGTGACGATGCCCCCCAGGAACACGCTGGAGACGACGAAGCCGATGACACTGCCGGTCTGGGCCGCTCGACGGACCCATCGGCGGCCGGGCCGGTCGGCCTGATGATCGACCCACAGGGCCCACCGGCTCGGGCCGTGGGGGGTGCGGACCACCCTGAGGAGCACCAAGGTGATGGCGAGGCTGGCGACGAAGTACAGCGGGGTCATGGTCAGGAAGGCCTTCCAGGCGCCCCACCGTGACGTGACGGCCACGACGGGCCCCGCCAGCAGGGCGTCGTCCCAGATGTAGGCGACCACCACCCCCGCGGCCAGGAGCAGAGGTCGGCTCGCCCGCTGCCAGATGTGAAGGTCATCAGTCACGCGTCCCCAATCATGCGGCCGGAGCCCGAAGGGAGGGTAGGCGCCGTGGCCCGGTGCGAGATGGACCCTCAGGACGTCGGCCCCAAACGCGGTCGAGCGTCGAGCCCCAGCGTCGCCATCCCCCCACCCATCACATAGCTCACGTCGAGGGACAGCTGGCGGGCGGTCGTGGGGGCGCGCAGGGGAATGACCTTGTCGCCGTTCATGGCGGGCATGGCGCCGAGGACGTTGCCGTCGGGCAGGTGCACGAGGCCGACGAACCGCACGCCGTCGCAGCGCGGGTCCGGCCCGTCGACGTCGATGTCGACCGTGGTCCTGACCGTGGGGTCGATGGGCGATGCGGAGAACTTGCCGGACCACAGGGTCACAGGCTGCGAACGGGTGTCGTAGCGCACGTCGGTCCATTGGTCCGACCGCTCGTAGAAGGGCCAGTCGTGGCGGACGACGTCGATGTCGAACCCGTAGAAGTCCGAGGTGAACCTCACCATCTCCACGCGGGTCTCGTACGCGCACGGGATCGTCTTCGTCGACGGCCCGATGATCCCTGCCTCCACGAGCAGGTTGTGGACAGGCACCTGTGCCTCGTCGATGAGCCCCGTCTCGATCATCTCGGTCACGACGACGTCGCACGGCGGCAGCGCGGCCTCGGCGATGTCGGAGCTGACGACGGTGATGCGGTCTCCCATGCCGTTCGCCTCGACCGTCCGGCGGAGCCGGCGGGCCAGTTCCTCGTCGCGCTCGACGGCGAACACTTCACCCGCACCGGCCTCCGCGGCCATCAACGCCAGGATCCCGCTGCCGCTACCGACGTCGGCCACCCGGTCTCCGGGCCGCACCGAGTGGTGCAGCGCGGCGCGAAGTGCCTCGGTGCGAGGGCGGTCCCGCAAGCACATGTAGACGAAGTCGGACGTCGACCAGAAGTCAGACATAGGTTCGTACACCCTTCGATCTGGCCCCCGCGTGAGAAGGCACTCTTTCAGTCTGGGCCGAGGAGCCCTTCACCGAGGGTCAGGGCCTCCGCCGGGGCGGGGGCGGCGAAGAGGTTGCCCTGGGCGTGGGTGCAGCCCAACTGGGCCAGGACCTCGAGCTGCGAGCGGTCCTCGATCCCCTCGGCGATCACGTCGAGGCCGAGGGCGCGACCGACGGCCACGACGGCATCGACGACGGCCCGGCCCCCCGGCTCCCGCAGGCGGCGGCCGATCGACGGGTCGATCTTGAGGAAGTGCATCGGCAGCGAACGGAGGTGGGCGAGCGAGGCGCTGCCGGTCCCGAAGTCGTCGATGCCGAGGCGGATGCCGAGGGCGGCCAGCGTGCGCAGGCGGTCGAGGGACCGGCTGTCGGCCAGGAGCAGCGTCGGCTCGGGGATCTCGATGTGGATCCGGCCGGCGTCGATGCCGGTCGTGGTGAGCACCTGGCTGACCCGCTCGAGGAGCGAGTCGGTGCCCAGCTCCGGCCCGCTGATGTTCATCCACATCGCCAACGGCCCGATGCCGGCCTCGTCCCAGCCCTGCATCTGGGCCAGCACGTGGTCGAGCACCCAGCCGGCCAGCTCGACCAGGAGCTCGGGGTCGGCGATACCGTCGAGGAGCCGCCCCGGGGGCCGGGTGCCGGCGATGGGGTCGGCGATGCGCAGGAGCGCCTCGGTGCCGACGGCGCGCCCGGTGCGGAGGTCGACGATCGGCTGGTGGTGGAGCCGGAGGCTGTCGGTGTCGAGGGCGAGGCGGAGGGCGTCGGCGACCTGCGGCCGGGCCGCGGCGGCCTCGGACCCGATCGTCACCTGGGCCCGGTCCCGTCCGGTGCTCTTGGCCTGGTACATCGACACGTCGGCGTCGCGCAGCAGGGCGTCGGCGGTGGCGTGCTCGGCGCCCGAGAGCACCACGCCCACGCTCGTGGTCACGGTGATGAGGTGGTCGTCGACCGTGTAGGGCTCGGCCACCGCGACCCGGATCTTCTCGGCCAGGACCCCGGCCGACTCGGCGTCGGTGACGCCCATGGCCAGCACGACGAACTCGTCGCCGCCGAGCCGGGCGACGGTGTCGTCGGTGCGCACCGAGTCGCGCAGGCGCCGTGAGACCTCGATCAGCAGGGCGTCGCCGACGTCGTGACCGTGGGTGTCGTTGACCCACTTGAAGTGGTCGAGGTCGATGAACATCAGGGCGAAGGGGGCGACCGACCGCTGCGCCGTGGCCCGCTCCAGCCGCTCCCGCAGGAGGAGCCGGTTGGCCAGCCCGGTGAGCGGGTCGTGGAGGGTCTGGTGGAGGAGCTTCTCCTCGGTGTCGCGCCGGGCCGTGATGTCGTTGACCTGGGCGATGGCGAACGGGCTGAGGTGGTCGGCCGTCGTCACCGCCGCGACCGCCAGCTCGACGACGCCCTCGGAGCCGTCCCGCCGCCGGAGCCGGCACTCGACCCGGCCCCGCCGGCCGAGCGCGGTCTCGGCCAGGACGGCCTCGATCAGGTGCCGGTCCTCCTCGGGGGCCAGGTCGGCGAGGCGGACCCCCTGGGTGTCGACGGCGCCCAGGTCGAGCAGGGCGCGCAGCTCGGAGTTGGCCTCCCGCACCGTGCCGTCGAGCTCGATGACGGCCATCGGCGTCGGGGCGTGGATGAAGGCCGAGCGGAGGGCGTCGACGGTGTCGCGCTGGTCGCTCTCGGCCCGGCGCCGGC
>CAYQGF010000218.1:0-6663 GCA_964416885.1 uncultured Iamiaceae bacterium | reverse complement strand
TGGCCAAGCGCTTCGGCGTGCCGAGCGGGGCCTACGACGAGCGGGCGTTCAAGGTGACCGGCTCCGAGGTCCCGGCCCTGGTGTTCGATCACGACAGCACCAAGCCCGAGACCATCCCGGCCGATGTCGTGGCCCTGTTCGACGACATCGACGAGGACAAGGGCGACGCCCTCGTCGGCTTCGGCTGGGCCCTCGCCGACGACCTGGTCAAGCTGCTCTAGCGCTTGGAGCTGTCGGAGGCCCGCCGCCGCCGGCGGATGGTCCGGGCCTTCGGGCCCGACCCCGACGCGCCGGCACCCGTCGACCCCGCCCTGGTCGACGGCATGCTCGACGCGGCCCGGCGGGCGCCCTCGGCCGGCAACACCCAGGCCGTCCGCTTCCTCGTCCTCGACACCCCCGCCGCGGTCGCCGGGTACTGGGACCTGACGCTCCCCGCGGCCCGTCGGGCGACCTTCGCCTGGCCCGGCCTCCTCGTCGCGCCCGTCCTGGTCGTCGTGCTCGTCGACCCCGGTGCCTACGTCGCCCGCTACGCCGAGGCCGACAAGGCCGCGACCGGGCTCGGTGCCGGCGCCGATGCCTGGTCGGTGCCGTACTGGTGGGTCGACGGGGGGGCGGTGGTCCAGAACCTGTTGCTCGCCGTGGTCGACGCCGGGCTGGGTGCGTGCTTCTTCGGGCTGTTCGCCCACGAGCCCGCCGTGCTCGCCGCCCACGACGTCCCCGAGGGGTGGCGGGCGGTCGGGACCGTCGCCCTCGGCCACCCGGTCGCCGCGGCCCCCGAGCGGCCCGGGCGCTCGGCCCGGCGCCCCCGACCCGACCTCGCCACCGTGGCCCGGCGGGGCCGATGGGGTCGGCCCGACGCGGAAGTCGTTGCAGAACCGTAACTAAAATCGGCCGATGACCAGGGATTTCTTGGAAGCGTGACCGATCTCACGTTACGGTGAGGTTACAAAAGCCCGATGGAGTGAGCACACTCGTCCGCCGCAACCACTTCGTGCATTCGTTCACGAGCGCACGAGGCGGACGAAACATCACCCCACCGGAAGGAGCCGTCCCGCGATGGACGCATCCCAGAAGGAGCGCTCGACCGAGCGACCCCCGAGTCCCCAGGCGCCGCGTGGCGCCCGCCGCGCCCGCCGCGGCCGCGTCGCCGCCGGCGCCACCATCGTGGCCCTCGGCCTGGCCACCGCCTTCGGGCCGGCGGCCGCCGACGTCATGAAGACCGACACCTCGACCCGCAGCGACGCCACGATCGCCGCCCAGGCCGACGCCGCCGCCGGCGGCGAGGCCGAGGTCGAGCTGTCCGACGAGCCCGTCGTCGACGATCGGGGCCTGCGGACCCTGCCCTACGAGGACCGCATCGTCTACGAGGCCAACCAGGCCGTCCAGAGCTACTTCCACGCCGCCGTCGTCATGGCGCGGGTCGAGGACCAGCGGAAGTTCGACGCGTACGTCCAGGGCGTGTACGCCCAGCGCGAGGCCGAGGCGCGGGCCGCCGAGGCCCGCCGGGCCGAGCAGGAGCGCGCCGCGTCGCCCCCCGAGGCCGCCCCGAGCGGTGGCGGCGGCCGGTGGGACGCCCTGGCCCGCTGCGAGTCCGGTGGCAACTGGGCCGCCAACACCGGCAACGGCTACTACGGCGGGCTCCAGTTCAGCCCGTCGACCTGGCGGGCCTACGGCGGCTCGGGCCTGCCGCACCAGGCCAGCCGGGGCGCCCAGATCGCGGTCGCCGAGCGGGTCCTGGCCGGTCAGGGGTGGGGCGCCTGGCCGTCGTGCTCGCGCCGCGCCGGGCTCCGCTGACGGACGGACCGAGCTTCGACGTCGACGGCCGCGACGCGCCCCCCTCCGAGGGGGGCGCGTCGCGGCGCGTCCGTCAGGTCTCGAGCGTCAGGTCGGTGCGACCCCGCAGCCGGCCGGAGCCGGCGAGGACCACCCAGGTGGCCCCACCGACGACGGCGACCGCACCGACGGCCAGCGACGCCAGGTCGAGCACCGGCAGCCGGACCGGGCCGCGGTCGGGCCCCGCCACCAGCGGGTGGTGCAGGACGACCATGGTGGCCGTGGTGCCGAGCCCGACCGCGAGGGTGGCGGCCGCCCCGGCCGTGAAGGCGGCCTCCAACGCCCGGCGTCGCCGGACGACGGTCGGGGGCGCGCCGACCGCGGCGACCACCCGGTCGTCCTCCCGGCCGTCGGCCGCGGCCAGCGCCGACGCCGTCCCGATCACCAGCAGGGCGACGACCAGCGAGGCCACGAGGGTGATCGGCACCCAGGGCAGGGGGTCGGGCTCGGTGTAGCTCTCGATGACCGAGACCCAGACCGCGTCCGCCGAGCCGGCCCCGGGCGCCAGTTCGGTCAGGGCGGCCCGGCTGACCAGAGGGGTGCCGTCGGTGCCCAGGGCGTCGATCCGCCTCTCGACCGCGTCCGGGACGGTCCGGTCGACCGCGACCACCGTGCTGTGGGTGACCTCGGGGTCCGTGGGGAGGGGTGCGGTGATCCCCACCGCACCCGCGTCGGCGAGGAGGGCGAGGGTCAGCGGGGCGACGGCATCGGGGGCCACCTCGACCACCCGGGCACCGGTGCGGTCGATCATGTCGTCCACCGAGCCGAAGGTGGCGTAGGCCTCGCTGCGGTCGACGTGCCGCGCCAGCCGGACGACGGCCCCGGACTCCAGGGCGTCGGCCACCGCGTCGTCGCCGGTCGCGGCGCGCAGCCCGTCGGGCGGGACCGCGTACGACGGGCCGGCCACCTCGTCGACCCGGAGGACGAGTGCCCGGGCGACGAGGGCATCGTCGCCGAGGAGCGCCACGACCTCGTCGGTCGCCCGCTCCTCCTCCTCGTCGCCCGGCCCGACGACCTCGACCCGGGTCGTGTGGGTGTGGGCGTCGTCCACGCGGTCCCAGTACGCCCGGACCTCGGGGCTCGGTCCCAGGCCCCGCTCCGGCTCCCGGGCGCCGTAGACCAGGACGACCACGGGGATGGCGAGGGCGACGGCGGTGGCCGCCACGATCGCCGCGCTCCGCATGCCGTCGCGCACCAGAGTGCGGCCGGCCAGCCGCACCGTGCCCCGCGTTCGGGCCGACAGCCGGCCGGCCAGGGCGACGAGGCCGGGGCTGACGGCGGCGGCCCCGGCCATGACCGCGAGGGCCCCGAGGGCGGCCACGGAGACCTCGGCACCGCCGTCGCCCCGGTTGCCGGCGCTCGCCCAGCTCAGGCCGGCCAGGCCGACGGCGATGACGGCCAGGCCCACCCAGGGCGACCGGAGCCGGTGCCGTCGGACCGGCCGGGCCCCGCCCAGGGCGCTCAGCACCGGGATGCGGCTCGCGGTCAGGGCCGGGACCGCGGCGGCCGCGGTGCCGGCCACCACACCGAGGACGGCGGCGGCGCCCACCCAGCTGGGCTGGAACGGCACCGTCCAGGTGGTGTCGTCGAGCCACCGACGGACCACGACGAACCGGCCGACGTAGACGAGGACGGTCGCCATCGCAGCGCCCACCGCGCCGAGCACGGTGCCCTGCAGCACGACGGCGCGCAGCAGGTCGGCCGGGGCGGCGCCGACGGCGGCGAGGGTCCCGAGCTGGCGGACCTGGCGCCGGGCGCCGATGGCGAACGCGGCCGAGGCCGTGGTGGCGACGAAGCCGACGGCGATGGCAGCGAGCGCGGCGGTCACGACGACCTCGGTGACCCCGACGCGGGGCCCGGCGGAGGTCGCCCCCTCCTCGTACCGGAACGCCTCGTCGGGCGCCGCCGCCGGCCCCAGGCCTCGCGCCGCGCGGGCCTCGGGCGTCAACCAGTAGAGGTCGAACATGTCGGCGGTCACCAGGTCGTTGCCGCTGTCGCGCATCCGGGCGAGGGTGGTCGGCACCCAGTCGTCGGCGTCGTCGACCGGGGGGCCGGCCCAGGCCGTGGCCGTGGCGGGGCCGTCGAGGTGGGAGATGCCCACCACGGTGAGCTCCACGCCGCTGGCGACGGCCTCCATCCCGTCGCCGACGTCGAGGTCGGCCTCGGTGGCCAGGTCGTCGGTGACCACCACCTCGTGGCGGGTGCGCGGCTCCCGGCCCTGCCGCAGGTCGATGTCGGACCGGCCGGGCACGAAGCCGACGATCCGCACCTGCTGGAGGTCGTCGGGCCCGATGCCGTGGCCCGCCGACGGCGTCCAGTCGGAGATGGCGAAGCCGGTCGCGACCTGCTCGGCCCCCTCGACCGCCGGCGGCGGCCCGAGCCGGGGGTCGAAACCGGTGCGCTCGTCGGCCCCCGCGTCCTCCGGGCTCCACACCGTGAGCGGCTGCTCGAAGGCGAGGTTCTGCCGGACCGACCCCCAGTAGAGCGACGCGGCCTGGGCCGCCAGGACCGGGACGGCGACCACCAGCACCACCAGGGCCGAGCGCACCCAGTGGCGCCGCACCTCACGCCAGGCCACCCGCACGGCCACCCGCCACCGGCTCGTCGTCGCGGTCCGGTCGCTCATGTCGGGGTCCCGGTGAGGGTGGCGGTGACGGCGCCCGGGGCCTCGGTGTCGCTGACCAGGTTGCCGTCCCGCAGGGTCACGACCCGGTCGGCGAACGACGCGACCCGCGGGTCGTGGGTGACGACGACCACGCCGGCGCCGGCCGCGGCCACGTCGAGCAGGAGCCGCATCACCTGGTCGCCCGTCGCGGTGTCGAGGGCCCCGGTGGGCTCGTCGGCCAGGACGAGCGCCCGGGGCACCGCCAGCGCCCGGGCGATCGCCACCCGCTGTTGCTGGCCTCCCGAGAGCTCGTCGGGGAAGCGGTCGTGGGGCGCCGGCAGCCCGACGGCGTCGAGGGCGGCGTGGGCCAGGCCGCGGGCCTCCCGCACCGACGTGCCGGCGTACTCGAGCGGGAGGGTGACGTTCTCGACCGCGGTCAGCGAGGGGACGAGGTTGTAGCGCTGGAAGACGATGCCGACCTGCTGGCGGCGCAGGGCTGCGGCGGCGGCGGCGCTCAGCCCGGTGATGTCCCGGCCATCCACCCGGACCGCCCCGGAGGTGGGCCGGATCATCGCGGCGGCCAGGTGGAGCACCGTGGACTTGCCGGAGCCGCTGGCGCCGGTGAGGGCGACGATGCTCCCGCGCTCGATGGCCAGGTCGAGGTCGTCGACGGCGGTGACGGTGGTCGGTCCGTCGTCGAACCGGCGGGTCACCCCCTCCAGGACGAGCGCCGGGTCCTTCGACATGTGGATGGTCGGTGGGTGTGGGGTCAACGGTTCCCCTCCTGGGTGGTGGTGAGCGAGCGGGCCACGTCCTCGCAGCGGTCGAGCCAGCGGAGGTCGGCCTCGTGGCGGGCGGCGACGGCCTCGGCCATGAGCGCGGCCGCGGGGTCGTCGCCCGTGATGGACCGGCGCTGGTCGCGGAGGAGGGCGAAGAGGGCGGCCCGCTGCCCGTCGATGACGGACAGGGCTGCGGCGGGGGAGCGGTGGAGGGCGAGCAGC
Organism: uncultured Iamiaceae bacterium; assembly: GCA_964416885.1. Taxonomy (GTDB): domain Bacteria; phylum Actinomycetota; class Acidimicrobiia; order Acidimicrobiales; family Iamiaceae; genus Iamia. Next base: position 1,224 of record CAYQGF010000218.1, on the reverse strand, counting down.
ACCTTGACGAGCAGTTCGTCGCGGGGCGGGGCGGGGGCGACGCGGGTGTCGTCGAACCAGGCGTCGATCGCCTCCTTGCCGGCCGGGGTCAGCCTCCAGGGCCGCCGGTCGCCGCTGGCGTCGTCGGCGACCGGGGCGACCAGGCCCTCACGTTCGAGGCGTTCGAGGGTCGTGTACACCTGGCCGACGTTGACGGTCCAGACCCCGCCGGTCCGGGCCTCGAAGTCGGCCTTGAGCTGGTAGCCGTGCGACGGCCCTCGCTCCAGCAGGGCGAGCAGCCCGAACCGCACGCTCATCGGAACCCCCACACATACCCAGTATGCATACTCGGTATGGCCCGCTGTCAACCCCCCGAACTTTGAGCGGAAAAGACCGTGGAGCGGAACGAAGCACTCAAAGTTCGGGCTTATCGGGCCCCGGGGGAGCGCGTCAGGTGGGCGCGGGCGCCAGGCGGAACACCCGGAGCCGACGGTCGACGGCGGCCTGGTAGGCGGCGAACGGGGGCCAGACGTCGAGGGCCTCGGCCCACGCCCGCTCCCGCTCGGGGCCGTCGAGCAGGGTGGCCACCACGGGCGTGTCGACGCCCTCGTAGGAGACGCTCGCCGCCGGGGCCGCCAACAGGTTGGCGGTCCAGGCCGGGTGGTCGGCCTGGCCGAAGTTCGACCCGACGACGAGCCACGTCCCCGCCGGCTCCGGGACGCACATCAGCGGTGTGGCCCGGGGCTCGCCGCTGCGCCGGCCCGTCGTCGTGAGCACCAGGCCGGGGAGGAGCCCGCGGGCCAACAGCAGCCGCCCGCCCGAGGCCCGGTGCAGGGCCCGGTCGAGCGGGGGCAACAGCCGGGGCGCGACCCGGCGGAAGGCTCGGCCGGAGGCCACCTTCTGGGTCGCCCGTCCGACCCACGACCCCACCGAGAACAGCGCCACGGCACCCGATCGTAGAAGTTGGTCAGCGCGCCACCGACCGGGTGGCGCGTTGACCAACTTGCAAGTCCGCGCCGCTGAAGTTGGTCAGCGCGCCACCGTAGGGAGGGCGCGCTGACCACTCCGGGACGAGGGGGCCGGGCCGACGGGGACCGGGTCGGGGCCGGGACCGGACCGGGACCTTGGTCCCGTTTCCGGCTCCGTCCGCCCCAGGGCCCGAACGCGGCGCTACGGTGGCTCACCGTCAGCGTCGACGCCACACCAGGGGGCTCCCCCGTGACCGCCACCGAACCCGCCCCGAAC
>CAYQGF010000217.1:0-6663 GCA_964416885.1 uncultured Iamiaceae bacterium | reverse complement strand
ACCTGGTCCACCGCGACATCAAGCCCGGCAACCTGATCCGCTCGGCCGGCGGGCGGTGGAAGGTCGGCGACTTCGGTGTGGCCAAGGACCTGGCCTCGACCGCCCATCTCACCCTCGTCGGGGTCGCCGTCGGCACCCCGGCCTACCTGGCGCCCGAGCAGCTCGACGGTCGGCCCGCGACCAGCGCCACCGACCTGTGGGCCGCGGGCGTCGTCCTGCGCGAGGCCCTGACCGGGCGGCGCCCGTTCGAGGGCAACGACCCCATCGAGGTGGCCCACGCGGTGCGCCACACCGTGGTGCCCCCGCTCGCCACCGTGCGTCCCGACGTGTCACCCGCCCTGGCGGCCGCGATCGACCGGTCGCTGTCGTTCGACCCCCGCCAACGCTTCGCCACCGCCGAGGAGATGCTGGCCGCCATCGAGGGCCGCGCCCTGGCCCCCGCCCCGGTCGACGAGGGCACGGTCCTCGCCCCCGTCGACGACGTCCCCGCTCCCCCGCCGAGCGTCAGCGGCGAGGTCCCGGCCCTGGCCCCGGTCGCACCCGTCGAGGCCGTGCCCGGCCCCAGCGGCCCCCCGGCGCCACCGCTCGACGTCGACCGCGGGAGGTCCACCACGGTGCGGATGGTGGCGATCGCCGGCATCGTGGTCGGCTCGCTCCTCCTCCTGTTCCTCCTGGGGCTGCTGTTCGGTCTGGTGATGGTCGACCGCGGGGGTGACGACGACAGCCCGACGTCCGAGACGACCCTCACGACGACGACGTCGACCACGGTCGAGGCCGGCGAGGCCCCTCCGACGAGCCCGGTCCCCCCGGCGGTCGACCCCGGCCCCGGCCCGGACGCGACGAACCCACCGGGCTTCCTGCCCGGCGACGGTCCGCTCCCGGAGGCCGAGGACGGCCCCAAGGCCGACGACACCACCCCCGACCGCGGCACGCCCGGCACCACCGGTCAGGTGTTCACCCCGAACTGAGGGCGGCCGTGAGGGCGAGGGCCTCGACCAGGCCACCGGCGTCGACGTCGCCCACGTGGTGGCGGGCCGCGGCGCGGGCCTCCGGCTCGGCGTTGCCCATGGCGATGCCGTGGCCCACCGTGGCGAGGGCCTCGGCGTCGTTGTTGCCGTCGCCCACCATCGCCACCGCGTCGGCGGCATGGCCCAGCGCCGCGGCCAGGTCGACGATGGCCGAGGCCTTGGTGCAGCCGGTCGCGGTGATCGACACGAACGCGGCGCCGGGCATCGCCGGTGAGGTGGCGGAGTGGCCGACGGTGCCCGCCGGGGCGATCGCTCGGGCCGCGGCGGCCTCGGGGATCGGGAGGACGACCTGGGCCCGCACGACCGGGCCGTCGAGGTCGGCGACGGTGCGGCGGACGTGGGGGACGCCGAGCAGGGCGGCGTGGTCGACGGCCAGGGGCGCGTCGCTGTCGACCGCCATCTGCCGGCCGGAGTAGAGCTCGAGGACCCATCCTCGCTCGTCGGTGGCGGCGACCAGGGCCTCGACCGCGCCGTCGGGGAGCGGGGTGGGCCGCACCTCGCCGGTGCCGGTGTGGACCCAGGCCGCGCCGGACTGGAACAGGTGCCAGCCGTCGGGGTCGAGGCGCTGCGCCCACTCCCAGGTGCGGCCGAGGGGCGGGCGGGCCGTGGCCAGGGCCAGGTGCTGGCCCCGGGCCACCGCGGCCTCGGCCGCGGCCCACACCTCGTCGGACGGGGCGCCGGAGGCCCCGACGAGGGTCCCGTCGACGTCGATGAACACCAGGGGCAGCACCGGGCGATGCTGACCGGGCCCGGGGCCGACACGCAAAGGCACACAAAGGGGTCAGACCCCATTGTGTGTCGTGTCGTAGGGTCCCGGTCGTGGCATGCATGATCGTGATCCGGCTGCGGCTGACGGCTGCGGTCCTCGCCTCCTGACGCTCTGACCCTCCCCGTCCGAGCCACCCCGGCCTCCTGCGCCGGGCCCCCAGGACAGCCGAGCACCGCCGTCCCGTCGCAGCCGGCGCGGCACCCCGCCCGCCGGCCCGCCCGCGTGCCGGCCCGGTCGAGGTCGCCGGCGCGCCCGGTCCTCGGAGCCCGCCGTGCCCGGCCCCCGCCGTCCCTCGTCCCGTCCCTTCCCCCGTCGCCCGCCCCGGCCCCACCGGGGCCCGCCGGCCCCGAACCACCACGGGCTCCACGTCCTGCGCGACGGTGCCGTGGTGCGCGACCTGGTCCGCTCGTCGGGCGTCGGGCCCGGTGACCTGGTGCTCGACCTGGGCGCCGGGCCGGGCGTCCTGACCCTCGCCCTGGCCGCGACCGGGGCCCGGGTGCTCGCCGTCGAGCGGGACCCCAAGCAGGCGCGACGGCTGGGCCGTCGCACCGCGGAGCTCGACGTCCGGGTGGTCGAGGGCGACCTCCGGACCGTGCCCCTGCCCCACCGGCCGTTCCACGTCGTGGCCAACATCCCGTTCGCCACCAGCACCCCGCTGCTGCGCCGGCTGCTCGACCAGCACCACGGCGGCGCCGCCCTGGCCGGCGCCGACCTGCTCGTCGAATGGGGCTTCGCCCGCCGGGTGACGGCGACGCCGACCGACCCGGGCGTCGCCCGTTGGCACCGGCGGTTCGTCCTCTCGACCCGGCGGCGGGTCCCGGCCTCGGCGTTCTCGCCGCGGCCGCGGGTCGACGCCGCCCACCTCGTCGTCCGACGCCGATCGTGACCGTCGCCGCCCCCCCGGCCCGCCCGCACTTGACCCGCTGGTCAAGTGCGGGGCACGATCGCGGCCCCGCCCGCGCGCCCGAGGAGCCCCGATGACCGACACCGCGCCCGCCGCCGAGCCGTACCTGGCCGAGCTCCAGTCGTTCCTGGAGTCCGAGTGGGACCCGGACCTCACCGTGGCGGAGTGGTGGGAGAAGCTCGGCACCGAGGGCTGGTCGGCCCCGGCCTGGCCCGAGGCCCACTACGGCCGCGGCCTCTCCCCCGCCGATGCCGGCCGCGTCGCCCGGGCCATCGCCGAGTACGGCGCCCTGGGCGCCCCCGGCGGGCTCGGCCTCCTCCTCGCCGGCCCCACGATCGTCACCCACGGCAACGACGAGCAGAAGAAGGTCTGGCTGCGCGACATCGTCACCGGCCAGAAGGGATGGTGCCAGCTCTTCTCCGAGCCCGGCGCCGGCTCCGACCTGGCCGGCCTCAACTCCAAGGCCGTCCGCGACGGCGAGGAGTGGATCGTCAACGGCCAGAAGGTCTGGACCTCCGCCGGCCACGTCGCCGACATGGGGATGCTGATCGCCCGCACCGACCCCGACGCGCCCAAGCACAAGGGCATCACCTACTTCGGCGTCGACATGCACCAGCCGGGCATGGACGTGCGGCCCCTCAAGGAGATGACGGGCCGGGCGCTGTTCAACGAGGTCTTCATGTCGGACGTCCGGGTGCCGGCCGACAACGTCATCGGCGACTACGGCCAGGGCTGGATCGTCGCCAACACCACCCTCGCCTTCGAGCGGGCCGGGCTCGGCGCCGGCAGCGGCCACGCCGCCGCCTCGGCCGCCACGCCGGGCACCGTCGCCGGCGACCTCGACCGGCGGGTCGGCGACTTCGTGCGGGGCGGCGGCGCCAGCAAGCGTCGTGGCGGCGGTGGCCCCGGTGGCCTCACCGGCGTCTACGGCCTCGCCGTCTCCGCGGCCAAGGCGTCGGGCCACATCGAGGACCCGGTCGTCCGCCAGCAGCTGATGAAGCTCTACAGCCTCAACGAGATCGCCCGCATCGGCGGCCTCCGCCTCAAGGCCGAGAAGGCCGCCGGCCGTGACATCCCCGGCTTCGGGAACATGATGAAGCTCTCGATGAGCGACATCCTGCGGCTCCAGCGCGACCTCAGCCTGGGCCTGATGGGCCCGGCCGGCACGATCCACAGCTACGACGGCGAGGGGCGCGACGCCATGGAGGCCGCCTCGCTGCCGCCCGAGCTGCCGTTCCTCACCGAGATGGCGCTGTTCGCCCAGGGCCCGCCGATCTACGGCGGCACCGACCAGATCCAGCGCAACATCATCGGCGAGCGGGTCCTCGGCCTCCCCAAGGAGCCCGGCCCGGCCAAGGACACCCCCTACTCCGACCTGCCCAAGAACGGCTGACGCCAGCCCGGACACCGGCGCGGCGAGCAAGGTATCGTCGGTCGGTATGACACATTTCGAGGGTGAGGTCGGGCGGACGCTGGCGGAGTCCAGGGCCTGGTGGCCGCCGCTGCCCCAGGCCCCGGAGGGGGCGCCCAACGTCGTGGTCGTGCTGCTCGACGACGTCGGGTACGCCCAGTTCGGCTGCTACGGCTCCGACATCGCCACCCCGACCTTCGACCGGCTGGCGGCCGAGGGCCGGCGGTACGCCAACTTCCACACCACGGCCCTCTGCTCCCCCACCCGAGCCTGCCTCCTCAGCGGGCGGAACCACCACTCGAACGGGATGGCCCGGGTCGTCGAGCTGGCGTCGGGGTTCCCCGGCTACAACGCCACCATCCCCAAGGAGAACGGCTTCCTGCCGGAGATCCTCCGCGACGCCGGCTACGCCACCCTCGCCGTGGGCAAGTGGCACCTGACGCCGGCGACGCAGATGGCCGCGGGCAGCCCCCGGGACAAGTGGCCGCTGGGGCGGGGCTTCGACCGCTACTACGGCTTCATGGGGGGTGAGACTGATCAGTATCACCCGGAGCTGGTCCGGGACAACCACCCCGTCGACCCGCCCCGCTCCCCCGAGGACGGCTACCACCTCACCGAGGACCTGGCCGACAACGCCATCCGCTACCTGGCCGACCTGCGGGGCGACTCCCCCGACCGGCCCTTCTTCCTGTGGTTCGCCCCCGGCGCCTGCCACGCCCCTCACCAGGCCCCCGCCTCGTACATCGAGGCCTACCGGGGCCGGTTCGACCACGGGTGGGACGCCTGGCGGGAGGAGGTGTTCGCCCGCCAGCTCGCCTCCGGCCTGCTGCCCCCGGGCACCGACCTGTCGGAGCGGCCCTCGTGGGTGGCGCCGTGGGCCAGCCTGTCGGACGACGAGCGCCGGCTGGCGGCCCGGCTGATGGAGGTCTACGCCGGCTTCCTCACCCACACCGACGCCCAGGTGGCCCGGGTCCTCGACTTCGTCGACCACCTCGGCGAGACCGACGACACGATCGTCCTGGTGATGAGCGACAACGGCGCCTCGGCCGAGGGCGGCGCCCGGGGGTCGTTCAACGAGCAGTACTTCTTCAACTTCGTGCCCGAGGACCTGGCCGAGAACCTCGAGCGCCTCGACGACCTCGGCGGCCCCCGGGCCAACAACCACTACCCGTGGGGCTGGGCCTGGGCCGGCAACACACCGCTCAAGCGGTTCAAGCGCGACACCCACGAGGGCGGTGTGGCCGACCCGCTGATCGTCTCGTGGCCCCGGCGGCTCGGCACCGCCGGCGAGACCCGCCACCAGTACGTCCACGCCATCGACATCCTCCCCACCCTGCTCGACGTGATCGGGGTCGAGCCGCCCGAGACCATCGCCGGCGTGGCCCAGACCCCGATCGAGGGCATCAGCTTCGCCGCCACCCTCACCGACGCCGATGCGCCCAGCGCCCACGTCACCCAGTACTACGAGATGCTCGGGTCCCGGGCGATCTACCACGACGGGTGGAAGGCGGTGGTGTTCCACACGCCGGTGTTCATCAACTACGACCCCGACGTCGACGTCACCAAGCCCTTCGACGAGGACGTCTGGGAGCTGTACCACGTCGCCGAGGACTTCTCCGAGGTCCACGACCTGGCTGCACAGGAGCCCGAGAAGCTGGCCGAGATGCAGGCCCTCTGGTGGAGCGAGGCCGAGCGCTTCGGCGTCCTGCCGCTCAACAACCAGCCCGGTGTCGCCGGCGACCCCCGGTACCGGCGCCGCCAGTACGTCTTCCACGGGACGGCGGGCCCGATCGCCGAGGCTGCCGCCCCCAACCTCAAGAACCGACCGGCCTGGGTGATCTCCGCCGACCTGGTGCCCGACGCCGACGGTGGGGTGCCGGACGGTGTGGTCGTCGCCCACGGCAGCCACGCCGGCGGCTACGTCGCCTACGTGCGCGACCGCCGACTGCACTTCACCTACAACTACATCGCCACCGAGGTCACGACGATCTCGGCCGAGGTGCCGCTGCCCGACGGCCCGGTGACCGTCCACGTCGTGTTCAGCCGCACCGGCCCCGGCGGCGAGGTCGAGCTCCGGTACGGCGATGTCCCGGTCGGGTCGGGCACGGTGCCGACCACCACGCCGCTCACCTACGGGACGCCGGGCTTCACCGTCGGGTTCCAGCCCGCCGGCCCCATCGACGAGCGGGTCACCGGCCGGGCCGAGCTGCCCCCGTCGGTGCTGCGCCGGGTCGTCGTCGAGCTGACCGGTCGCGACCCCGTCCGCGACAGCATGGCCGCCGACGACGAGGCCGCCACCCGCGTCGACCTGGCCACCCAGTAGGTCGACCTGGCCACCCAGTAGCCGGCCCCGCGTCCGCTCGGCCCGTGCCGGCGCTGCGCCTCACCGACCGCCCTGGCGGCGACGGCTTCGCCGTCTCACTCGTACTTCGAGCCCATCTCCCTCAGCATCGGGACGAGGTTCTGGGGAGCATCGGGCGGAAGGGTGCCGGGGGCGTAGGTGACCGAGTGGAGGGTGCCGGTGTAGCGGTCGCAGCCCCGCTCCTGGTAC